>NZ_JBEXKC010000140.1:0-11145 GCF_040609475.1 Streptomyces sp. NPDC004667
GCAAGAGCGATCTGGACGACCTGCTGTCCAACCGGGAGCAGCTCAACCAGGGGCTGGAGCTGATGATCGCCCCAGCCGGTCGCCCTCGGCGCGGACGTGCGCGAGCAGCGCGCCGGCGGTCCACACGCGACCGGGCGGCCCCGCGACGGCGGTGTCCTCGTGGCCGTCCCCGACGATGCGGGCCAGCAGCACCTCCACACCGGTCAGGAAGCCCAGCCGGGACAGCGGGGCGCCGGTCGCCTCGAACAGCGGGCGGTTCTCGGCGAGGACCTCCAGTCCGCGGCCCTCGTTGCGCGACAGCGCGCAGAACTCCAGGTGCATGCCGATCTCGTCCTGCATGCCGGTGTTGCCGCGCACCCTCCGGTAGCCCGTGAGGTGGTGGGAGCGGGCCTCGTCGGTGCGCCCGGTGCGCAGCAGGGGCAGGAGCGCTCGCGCCTGGCTCATCTGCGGCTCGTCACTGCACCCTTCGTCCCCGGAGAGGACCGGCCGCCAGTGTTCGAGGGCCGTGGCGTCGTCGCCGGCGCGCACCGCGTGCCAGGCGAACTGGCGTACCTCACAGGCCTTGCAGTCGCTGAGCTCGCAGCGCGGGCGCGTCGCCCACAGGTCGTAGGCGTCGGCCACGCCGGTTCCCGTGTGGGAGGCCACGTGGTAGCGCATCGCCGCGACGGGCTGCATGTCGTGGCCCGCGTCGGCGTAGCGTCCGCGCATCCGCTCGATCCAGCCCTCGATGGTGGCCAGCGGCACCTCGGGCACCTGGAGCAGGGACGTGGTGACCCACTTGAACCGCCAGAAGACCTGGTGGGCCTCCCACTCGCTGAACGCGCCCGGTTCGGTGTCCCACAGCTTGAGCAGCCGGGCGAAGACCACCGGGGCCTTGCGGTGCTCGCCGGTGAACTCGTACGCCGACATCAGCTCCAGCAGGGCCGTCGCCAGTACGTCCGTCTTCTCCAGGGCTTCGGCCGCCTCGACGAGTTCCTCGGCGGTGACGGTCCGCTGCAGCCCGTACGGCCGGCCGTTGTTCTCGCGGAGCGCCTCGAACACGGCCTCGGGGTTGTCCAGCATCACAGTTCCTTCCGGGGCTCGGCGCCGGACGCGTCCGGGCCGGCGTTGTGCATGGCGTGGGTGAGCAGACCGATGAACGCGCGGTTGAGCAGGGCGCTCTCACTGGCCCGCAGCGGCCGGCGGCTCAGCAGCAGGGCCTGTCCGTAGAGGGCCTCGGCGGTGGTGACGGCGAGGCCTCGCTCGGCGATCGTGACCGCCTGGCGCACCAGGGGGTTGAGGTGGTTCAGGACGAGCTGGGCGGGCGGGGTCTCCTGGTGGAGCGAGCCGAGGATGTCGGCCCACAGCCCGTCGCCGTCGGCCGCCAGGCTCGACCGGGTCCGCTCGTGCCTCGCCTCCCGGTTGTCGAGCAGCAGGGCGGGTGCGGTGACGGGCTGGAAGTCCCGCAGGACCACGTCGCAGTCGTGCACGCCGATGGTTTCCCGGGCGACGGCCAGGAAGGTCGCCGCGCGCAGCTCCGCGGTGGGGTCCACGGCGTCCAGGTGGGCGGTGACCAGGGCCGGGTCGAGGTCGGTGACGGCCGTGCCGGGGCGGATCTCGGGGAGCCGGTGCACCAGGTCGCGGTCGTAGGTGTAGCCCCCGTTGACGACGCCCAGGCCGGCGGCGGACGCGATGGGGGCGACCTGCCGGAACTCCTCGACGCTGCGGGTCACCAGTACCGTCGGGTGGGACCGGAGGAACTCCTCCAGGGTGACGTTGCCGTCGGTGGTCTCGAAGGGCAGCCACGGCAGCACGACCCGCAGCAGCTCGTCGTCGTAGCGTGCGAGGGCCTTCACCGCGAGGTGGTGGACGTCGATGAAGCGGTGCAGCAGCGCCGGGTCGCTCGCCGCCAGCCCGGTCAGCCAGTCGCGGATCCGGTCGCCCAGCGCGTCCCGTACGGCGGCGAGGGTGCCGTCCTCGTACAGCGACTCGCGCGAGGCCGTCGGCCGCAGGCTGGTGGTGTCGACCACGCAGCGTACGAAGAACGCCCACTCGGGGAGCAGTTCGGGCGCCCGGTCGGTGAGCAGCATGCCCTTGAGGTGCACGCGGTGTCCGGCGCGCTGGGCGGGGCTCACGGACGTCGGCAGGACGTACGCGACACCGCGCAGGCCGGCGGCCGGCAGGTCCAGGTCGATCGTGTCGAGCGGGGTGAAGTCGAACTGCTCGCGGCAGTAGGCGGTCAGTGCCTCGCGGCGGGCCAGCGGGGAGCGGTGCCGCTGCTCCCACGGCGGCGTCACGTTGACGCGCTCGGGCGCCCCGCCGTCGGGGCCGACCACGCTCACCTCGTGGCGCAGCAGGCTCCCGTAGTGGCGGGCCAGCGCGACGACCCGCTGGGGCTCGGTCCATTCCGCGTTGTCGGCGCGCGGGGTGAGGCGGACCGTCGTTCCCGGCTCGGGGACGGCCGAGGCGGCGAGCGTACGGATGGTGTAGCGGCCGTCGGAGTGGCCGCGCCATTCCACGGCGGGAGCGGCCGGGTCGGAGGCGGACCGGCTGACCACGGTGATCTCGTCGGCCACCACGAAGCAGGCGAGCAGGCCGATGCCGAACTGGCCGATGAACTCGCCCCGGGCTGCGTCGAGCCCGGCGCCGTCGAGGGCGCCGTCGGCGGTCCGCTTGGAGCTGCGTCCGATGGTGGCCAGGAAGCGGTGCACGTCGGCTTCCGTCAGGCCGATTCCGGTGTCGGTGACGGTGAGCGTGTCACCGGTGCGCACCGTGATGGTTCCGGGGGCGCCGGGGTGCAGCGCCTGCCGGGCGGTGATGGCGTCGACGGCGTTCTGGAGCAGTTCCCGCAGGTAGACGCGGGGGCTGGAGTAGAGGTGGTGGGAGAGCAGGTCGACGAGGCCGCGCAGGTCGACCTGGAAGGTGTGCGAGTTCTCGGGGTGGGTCACCGGTCGGGGTCCTTCTGTGGGCGTGCCCGGGCAGGGCGGGGCCGGCCCCCGGCTCCGCACGGGGGCGGAGCGGGGCGGCGCGGCACGGAGCGGGCGACGGGAACGGGAGCGGGCGGGGCCGGACGGCTGGGCCGTGCGGCGGGCTCAGCGGCCGGCGGCCGAGCGGTGCTTGCGGTAGGCGGCGACGGGATCGGAGCCGTTCAGGTACTGCCACGGCGACTCGGTCACGTTGCCGTCGGTCGCCTCGAAGCACTCGCGGGCGGCGGACCGCTCCCCGGCGAGCGAGAAGGCCATGGCGAAGGAGTTGAGCACCTGGATCCGCTGGTACGGGGACGCCAGGCGTTCGAAGTCCGGGTGACGGAACGAGTGCGCTGCCGCCTCGTGGAGGGATGCGCTGACGTCGGGGCGGCCCATGTACCGGCCGTCGGCTCCCGCGTCGAGCATGAGCCACTGTTCGAGGTGCGCGTCCGGAACCAGCATGCCCAGTGCCGACCCGCCGGGTGCGGCCGCGGCCGATTCCCGTGCGAAGGCGTGCATCTGCTCGTCGGAGCCGCCCCACTTCTTGCAGACCTGCTGCAACTGCTGGCTGTGCGCCCCCAGGTGGTGCGGGGCGCGGCGCACCGCCGCCTCGAACCGCCGCTGCGCGAGTGTGGGGCCGACCTGGAGACCGCGTCCGGTGATCTGGAGGCCGTACCAGGGGGACGACCACTGCGGTTCGCGCTCGGCGGCCTCGTAGAACCACTGCTCGGCTAGCCGCAGGCGCCCGTGGAACAGGTCGAACTGTTCGCGTGACACGTGCTTGGCGAGGGCGCCGGTGCGTGCCTCCCAGCCCCAGGTGATGTGCCTGAAGCCGGCCAGGACGCGCGGCAGTGCCGCTCGCGGCTCGGCCTCGACGGCCTTGACGATCCACCGCTCCACGCCCGCCGTGTCGGCGACGGCCCAGAGCAGCTCGGTGCGGTTGCCGCCCTCGGGGTGTGCCTCGAAGAGCCCGCGCACCGTCGCCCAGTCGGCCGCCGCCGCGGCCTCGCGGGCCCGCGCGACCTCCGGGTCCCCGGAGTCCTTCCGCAACCGTGTGGCGGGCCGCCCCGTCCACTTCCCCAGCGTGCGCCCCATGCCGCGGAGCAACGCCATGTCCCCACCCCTTGCCGTGTTCGTGCGGGGCAGCGCAACGATCGCTCCCCGTGAGGGAAGTGACTATCACGCGCGTCCGACATTCGCACAACCACATGTGTCCGCGGTCTCACGGAAGCCGCTGATCAGGGGGGTGTTGTCGGCGTGGGGTCCGGCCGTCCGGCGCGTCCGGGCCGACGGGGCGGAAGGGAACGGAGCGGTGTGCCGCCGGGCGTGCGCCGGTTTTCCCGGCCGGCGCCGCGGGGTGGTGCCGGCCGGGCTTCCCGGTGGGCGGCTCGGTGGTGTTGCGTGGCCTCAGAAGGCGTAGACCGGGTTGCCGTTCAGGGTCGCGGACATCTCGCACGCGTTGGAGAAGGTGTGCTTCCACGCGACGCGGCTGCCGTGCCAGGCGCCGTCGGCGGTGACGGTGACGGGGTCGTAGAGCATCGGGCAGGCCCGGCCCGTATTCGGGGCGGCCAGCAGGTGACCCAGCTCGCCGCCGGTGGCGTTGAGGGCGTCGCACGCGGCCCTGGGGGTGGGGTGGGTGCCCTCGGCGGTGTAGGCGCAGCTGAGGACGGCCGCGCGCAGGACGGTACCGCCGATGGCGGCGCCGTCCCCCTGGGCGACGGTGAAGACCATGGCGGAGGGGGCGTACAGGCTCGCGGGCTCTGCCTGCGCCAGGCCCGTGGTGCCGGCGAGGCAGAGGAGGGCGGCGGCGGAGACGGTGGCTAAGCGGTGACGCACGAGAGGACTCACTTTCGATTCGAAGGCCGATGATCGCGCCACATCCCCCATGCGGCGCTCAAGTGGGGCCGAGCCTGCCAGATTTGAAGGCCTGCCGCACACGAGTGAACGGTTTGCGGACACGTTCGTTCGGATGTCGGACATCGGGGCGTCGTCCGTGCGGCCGTCGGGGCCCTGTCGCAGGTCCGGGCCGCGAGGGGGTGCGGCGCTCCGCCCGTCACGGGCCTGCCTGCCGCGCCGCCCGCCCTGGTGGGCGTCGCGCGGGGTTCGCGGAACGACCGTCCAGAGTGGCCGAATCGGCACGGCGGGCGACCGGGCGCCGGTTCGGCACCGATCGCCAATGACCCGCCGAGCAGAGGTTGTTAACCTATGGCCATCAATTGGGGGGACGGATGGGGCAGCGCCTCCCGCCACCGGGCCTCCCACCTCCGGCACGCCCCGCGCACCGCGCGCGATGCCGCACTTCGAGAGGTCCCGTCCATGTCCGTGGTGAACGACCGGATCAGCATCCTGTCCGAGGACTTCGCCGCCGACCCCTACCGCCACTTCGCCCGGCTCAGGGAGCAGACCCCGGTCCACTACGAGCCCGCGGTCGACGGCTACTTCCTCTCCCGCCACCGGGACGTGAAACGGGTACTGACCGACCACGAGGCCTTCAGCACCCGGGCGTTGCAGGTACGCGCGGAGCCCGTGATGCGCGGGCCCGTGCTCGCCCAGATGACGGGCGCCGAGCACACGGCGAAACGGAAGATCGTCGTTCGGAGCTTCACCGGCTCCGCCCTCCGGGACCAGATGCGCGCCGTCCGCGCCAACGCCGCCGAACTCCTCGCCCCCTTCCTCCCCCGGGGCCACATGGACCTGGTCAACGACTTCGGCAAACCCTTCGCCATCCGCGTCACGCTCGACGTCCTCGGGCTGGACCGCGAGGACTGGCGTCGGCTGGCCGCCTGGCACAGCGGGGTCGCGGAGTTCATCACGGCCCTGGCCCTGACGCCCGAGCGGCGCCGGCACTGCCTGGAGTGCGCCGAGCGGCTGGAGGCGTACCTGCGCCCCGTGATCGCGCGGCGGCGCCGCCATCCGGGCGAGGACCTGGTGTCCACGCTGTGCACCGCCGAGTTCGACGGCGTCGCGATGAGCGACCGCGACATCACCGCCCTCGTCATCAACGTCCTGGCGGCCGCCACCGAACCCGCCGACAAGACGCTCGCCCTGCTCTTCAAGCACCTGATCGACCACCCCGAGCAGCTGGCGCGGGTCCGCCGCGACCCGGGTCTGCTGCCCGCCGCGATCGCCGAGACCCTGCGCCACACCCCGCCGGTCCAGCTCATACCCCGCCAGGCGGAACGGGACGCCGTGTTCGCCGGCGTCACCGTCCCCGCGGGCGCCACGGTCTTCTGCATGATCGGCGCGGCGAACCGCGACCCCGACGCCTTCACCGCCCCGGACACCTTCGACATCCACCGCCCGGACCTGGCCACCGCCCGTTCCTTCACCGCGGCCGCCCAGCACCTGTCCTTCGGCAGCGGACTCCACCAGTGCGTCGGAGCGGCCTTCACGCGCGCCGAGATCGAAACCGTCGCCGCCCTGCTGCTGCCGGTGCTCGACCGGGTCCGCCTCAGCCCCGGATTCCACTACCGCGAGGCCGGTCTGTACACCCGGGGACCCGTCGCCCTCCCCCTGGACTTCACACCCCGCGGCGGCTGACGCAGCCGGTGGGGAGCCTTTACCGGGCACGGGTTCCCGCCCCGTCCCCTTCCGTTTACGATCACTGACGAAACAGCGGCGGCCACGGTCCTGCGGGTCTGACCAGCCTCGCGGTGGCCCCTGCCGGTCGGAGCCGGACGGCGGTGCGGTACCCCTCCGGTGCGGGTGCGAGGGGTGGGAGACGTCATGGCGTCCGTGGGGGAAAGACTCAGCAGAGCGCGCGTGCGGGCCTTCATCGGCCGGGAGGAGCAGCTCGGGCGCTTCGAGGAGGCCCTGGCCGGTGATCCGCGGGCACCGTTCGCGTTCTACGTGTACGGGCCCGGCGGCATCGGGAAGTCGACGCTGCTGCGTCGCCTGGCGGACCACGCCCGTACGGCGGGCCGGCCGCTCGTCGAACTCGACGGGCGCTTCGCCGACCGCGACCCGGCCGTCTTCGAGCGTGCCGCCGGACCCTTCCTGGAGGTTCCCGGCACCGTCCTGCTCGTCGACTCCTTCGAGCACTGCCAGTGGCTGGAGAGCTGGCTGTGGCAGCACTTCCTGCCCCGCGCCGCCGAGGACGCCCTGGTCGTACTGGCCGGGCGGCGGGCCCCGCAGCCCCAGTGGACCGCCGACCCCGCATGGTCGCGGCTCCTGCACGTCACCGAGCTGGAACCCTTCTCCGACGCCCAGGCCCGCCACCTGCTGACCACCGCGCGGATCCGGCCCGAACTGCGCGACCGGGTCATGCGTTTCGCCGGCGGCAACCCGCTCGCCCTGTCCCTGGCCGCCGCGGCGGGATCGGAGGGCTGCGGCCGCGAGGAGATCTGGGCCCCCTCCGCGGACGTCCTGCGCACCCTGCTGACGGGCCTGATCGGAGAGGTGCCCACGGCCGCCCACCGGCGAGCCCTGGAGGTGGCGGCGCAGGCGCGGTCCACGTCCGAGGAACTGCTCGCCGCCGTACTGCCCCGGGAGGACGACCGCCACGACGCCCACCTGCTGTTCTCCTGGCTGCGGGACCTCCCCTTCATGGAAACCACCCACCAGGGGCTCCATCCGCACGACGCCGCGCGCGAGACGCTCGCCGCCGACCTGCGCTGGCGGGCGCCCAACGCCTTCGAGACGATCCGCCGCCGCCTGGCGGACGAGTACCTGCGGCTGCTGCGCGAGGCGCCCGAGGACCGGGTCTGGACGGTCACCGACGAGCTGTTCCACCTCTTCCGGGAGGGCGCGACCCTGGCGCGGCTGCGCACCTGGTCCCGCGAGGACGAGGTGCACGAACGCCCCCTGCGCCCCGACGACCTCGACGTCGTCCTGCGCATGGCCGAGGAGACCGAGGGGGCCGCCTCCGCGGAGCTGGTCCGCTACTGGGCAGAGCGCCAGCCGGGGGCCTTCAGCGTCTACCGCCTCGTCAGCACGGGCCGGACCGTGGCCTTCACGGCCCGGCTGGCCCTCCCCGCCCCGCCCGACCCGCAGGACCTGGCCACCGACCCGGTCGTGGCCGCGGCATGGGCGTACACCGAGGCGACGGCGCCGGTCGCCCCCGGTGCGCACATCGGCGTCAGCCGCTTCTCCGTCTACCCCGAGCGCTACCAGGTCCCCTCGCGCGTCATCGACCTGAGCAGTTCGCGGGCGCAGGCGGAGGCCGCCCGGGCCCACGGCCGCGCCTACGGGTTCGCCGTCTACCGGGACGCCGAGACCTGGGGCGCGCGCGTCAAGGGCACCCTCACCGACACCGGGGCGCGCCCTCGGGTCGGTGCCCACACCTACGGGGTGTTCGGCGTCGACTGGCGCCAGGAGCCCGTGGAGGCGTGGCTCCGGCGGTTCATATCGGCCACGGAGGTGCCGGCGCCCGTCGGCGCGGGACCCTCGTCCCTCTCGCGCACCGCGTTCGACCAGGCCGTACGGGAGGCGCTGGCGCACTGGCGCGACCCGGGGGCCTTCGCCGCCTGCGCCCTGCTGCGCACCCGGCTCGCGGCCGACTTCGAGGAGCCCGTCGGTGAGCTGCGCACGCTGCTGCGCCACGCCGTCGACGACCTGGCCCGCGACCCGCGCGGGGTGCGGGCCCGCGAGGCCCTGACCGCGGGGCACTTCTCCGGCGCCCCCACCCAGGAGGCCGCCGCCCGCCGCCTCGGGCTCCCGTACGGGACCTACCGCCGGCACCTGCGGCAGGGCCTGGACCTGCTGTGCGAGGCCTTGTGGCAGCGGGAGGTGCGCGGGCCCCGGTGAACCCGTCCGTCGGCCGCGGTGGCGACCGGGTGGCGACCGGGTGACGACCGGGGTGGACAGGTGCGGACAGGAGTGGACAGTGGACGTGCCCGTCCGGCCTGGATAGTGGACAGCGTCCGGCACGAGCCTGTGCGTCATGAACGCAGCACGCAGTCAGCCGGCCCGGCCGGGAGCGGTGCTCGCGGCGCTCGCCGCGGCCCAGTTCACCGTCATGCTCGCCACGTCGATCGTCAACGTGGCCCTCCCGCAGATCCGGGCCGGGGCCGGGCTCTCGGACGGCGCGACCACCTGGGTGGTCAACGCCTACGGCCTGGCGTTCGGGGCTCTGCTCCTGGCCGGCGGACGGGTCGCCGACCTCCTCGGCCGCCGCCGCGTCCTGGTCGCCGGGCTCGCACTGTTCGCCCTGGCCTCGCTGGTGGCGGGGCTGGCCGCCTCGCCCTCCGTACTGATCGCGGCCCGCGCCCTGCAGGGCCTGGGCGCGGCCGCCATCGCCCCGGCCGCGCTGGCCCTGGCCATGGCCGGGGCCCCGTCCGGTGCCGGGCGCGCCAGGGCGCTGGCCGTGTGGGGGGCCGTCTCGGGCGCGGGCGGAGCGGGCGGTGTCCTGCTGGGCGGTGTGCTCACGCAGGCGTGGGGCTGGCCCTGGATCTTCCACTCGGTCGCGCTCGGATCGGTGCTGGTGCTCGCCGGTGTGGTGGCGTACGTGCCACGCGGCGCCGACGGGACGGGCGGACGGTTCGACCTGCTGGGCACGGCCACCGTCACCCTGGCCCTGACCTGCCTGGTCTGGGGCCTGACGACGGCGCGCGGCGCGGGCTGGAGCGACCCGCGGGTCCTGGGTGCCCTCGGGGCGGCCGCCGTGCTGCTCGCGGCCTTCGCCGTGATCGAGGTCAAAACGCCCCACGCGCTGGTGCCACCGCGGCTGTTCGCGGCCGGGCGGGTCGCCGCGGGCAACCTGCTGATGGCACTGCTGGGCTCCGTGTGGATCGCCCTCTTCTTCTTCCTGCCGCTCTACCAGCAACAGGTCCTCGGTGAGGGCCCCTTGGCCACCGGTGCCGGACAACTTCCCTTCGCGGCGGCCAACATGCTCGGTTCCGCACTCGTCCCGCGTCTGTCGCGGCGCGTCGGCGCCCCGGCGGCCCTGACCGCGGCCCTGCTCACGGAGGCCGCCGGGCTGCTGTGGCTGTCGCGGATCAGTGCCGACGGAAGCTACCTCACCGGCGTCCTCGGCCCGATCCTGCTGATCGGCCTGGGGCTCGGCGCCGCCTTCGTCCGGCTCACGGGGCTGGCCGTGGACGGCGTACCGCCGCAGGACGCGGGCCTGGCCGGCGGGCTGGTGAACACCACCCGGCAGGTCGGTGGTGCGATCGGCCTCGCCGCCCTGACCACGCTGGCCGGCTCCGTCACCGCCCACGCGTCCCCGCACCTGCCCGTCGCGCAATCCCTCACCGCCGGCTACCGGACGGCCTTCGCCGTCTCGGCCGCGGTCCTGGCGGTGGCGGCGGCCCTCGCTCCGCTCCTCACCCGCCGCGCCGCAGACCGTACGGCGGCCACGCCCGACCCGCGTACCACCGTCGACCCCGTCCACCCCGCTCGCGGCCCCCACGCCGCCCGCCCTCCCGTGTCCGGCTGAACCGCCGGATCAGCCGGCCGCCACCCCGCACCCGTCCATCCCCTCCACAGACAGGAAGCACTGCCATGGTCACCATCGACGAGACCGCTCCCGTCATCGTCCGTCTGAGCATCGACATCCACGCCCCGCTGGCGACGGTGTGGGAGCTGCACACCGACATCGCCGCCTGGCCCGACTGGAACACGGACATCGAGGAGGCCGGGCTCGACGGCCCGCTCCTGCCCGGCGGCTCCTTCAGCTGGCGCACGCACGGCCTGGCCATCACCTCCACCGTGCGGGAGCTGGTCCACGGCCGGCGCATCGTCTGGGGCGGCCCGGCCTCGGGCATCGACGGCGTTCACGTGTGGACCTTCGAACAGGGCGGCGACCACGTCGTCGTCCGCACCGAGGAGTCCTGGAGCGGGGCCCCGGTCGACGCCGCGCCCGACGACCTCCGCAAGGCCCTCCACGACTCGCTCGACAACTGGCTCTCCCTCCTCAAGGCCCGCGCCGAACGGCCCGAGCACGCCGGCCGCCCGGCCGAACGGACACCGCGGGCCGCGTGAGCACCCACCCGTTCGCCCCATCCACCCCGTTCACCGGAAGAGGTCCGTCCCCGTCATGAACACCGCCACCCCGAAGCCGTACCTGACCGGCCACTACACCCCCGTCGCCGACGAGGTCACCGCCACCGAGCTCACCGTCGAAGGCGCCCTGCCGCCCGAACTGACCGGCCGCCTGATCCGCAACGGCCACAACCCCAAGCCCGGGATCACACCCACCCACTGGTTCAAGGGCAGCGGCATGGTCCACGGCATCCGGCTCCGCGAAGGCCGCGCCGAGTGG
>NZ_JBEXKC010000141.1:0-11067 GCF_040609475.1 Streptomyces sp. NPDC004667
CGCCTACCTGATCTACACGGCCTTCGCCCTGCTCTCGATCCCCTTCATCCTCAAATGGGTGCCGGAGACCAAGGGCAAGGCGTTGGAGGAGATGGATCTCCCGGCCGCGCCCGCGCCCGCACCGGCGCCGGCCTCGGCCTCGGCCTCGGGAGGACGGCGCCGGTAGGCGACGGCGGGACCGCTTCCCGGCCGGCGGTCACCGGGTGCCGGGAGCGGAGCGGATCAGCCTCCGAGCGTCAGCGTCAGGCTCGTCGGGGTGTCGGCGTTCGGGAGGATCATCACCGAGCTCTTCTCGTGCACGTCGTCGTAGGGAAAGGCGTAGGCGAGGCCGTCCAGGCTGATCGAGTGGAAGAAGGCGGCGTAGTCGTTGAACGGAACGCCCGTGCCCTTGGCGTAGTACCGGGACGCGTCCGACCAGGTGGCGGGATCGTTCAGCGCCACCCCTCGGTTGAACGCGGCGCACAGGCGGGCCTCGACGAACTTCTCCGTGTCGCTGCCGGAGGCCAGCGCGCCCGCACAGGCGGCCACGTCCGCGGTCGAGGGCTTGTTGACGGCGCCCTTGCCGGCTTCCACGTCCTTGCCGTCCTTCTTCTCGAACCGGGTGAAGGCCAGCTGCGGACGGCCGTCGGCGCCGGTCTTCGTGGCACCCCGGTAAGTGGTGTCCCCGTCGGCGAGGGTGAAGCCGGACGCCCACTTCTCCCATGCCTTGTCGATCGTGGCATCGAAGTAGTGCGCGGACGCGCCCCCGTCCCGGAACTGCGGCGAGGACCGGGGCGCGCTGATGTGGGTGCCGGCGGAGTTGACCAGGCTCTTGAAGGCCTGGCCGACGTCGGGTGAGTCCTTGTACGCCGCTATGACCTCGCTCGCGCTCTTCCCCGCTATGCCCACCTTCTTGTCGAAGCCGGACGAATCCTGTTTCAGTTCGGCGGTCATCGGGAGCGAGAAGCCGTCGACCTGGGTGGTGTTGCCGCCGAAGGCGATCTTGTCGTGCCGGTAGGTGAACTCGAAGAAGTCGTAGCGGGTGTCCCGGTTCGGGTCCTGCGGGTTGTTCGCATCGGGCTGCACGTAGCCGGAGTCGTCGTACCCGCCGGACGCGTTCCGGGCCGCGTCCATGAGGAGCGGCTGGTCGGAGACGAAGATCCGGCCGCCCTCCATGGACGGCGGAAGGCTGATGCCGTTCGCGCCGCCGGAGACCTTGAAGGACATCTTCGGGTAGGTCTTGCCGTCCTTGTGTTCCGTGTCCTGGTCACCGTCGGCGGGGTGGTACACGGGGATCGTCGTGCCGTCCGGGCGCAGGAAGGAGTAGTGGCCCGGGGTCACCTGGCCCACGACCGTGAGGTAGAGGTCCTTGCCCGGAGGCGTCTGGACCTTCAGGGGGAACGCTCCGGCGCCGTCCGGGGGCGGGGGCGTGTTCTGCGGGTTCCCGTCCTTGTCGAACCTGCCGGTGTCCACCGCCGCGCCCTTCGCGTCGGCGTAGGTGTACCAGTACTCGAAGTCGGGACCCGAGAGCGAGGCCTGCCGGCTCCACGTCCCGTCGTCCCCGCGCGTCATGCGGAAACTCTGGGTTCCCTCGGGCGCGCCCTTGACGACGTAGTGGACGTCGACGAAGCGGGAGTCCTTGTTGTCGGGCGCGGGGGTGAAGGAGAACGTGACCTGGTTGGTTCCGGGAGTCTTGGTCAGCTTCTGGGTGAAGGCGCCCGCCGGGGCCGGGGCTGCGGCGTGCGCGACGGAGGTCGCGACGAGCGGGGCGACCGGAAGGGCCAGCAGAGCCGCGGCACAGGCGACTGCCCGCAAGGGCACGCGCCGTCCGGTGGTCCGCCGGGCGAGAAGTCGGGGATTCATGTCGTCCTTCGCGTCGATTGGCGTGAGCAGCGTCCCATCGTGGTGCGCCGGGGCCGGAGAGGTGTGCCCGCGCGGGCACACCAAGGGGCCCGCGCGCCGGTCCGTTGGGGCCTTTCCCCCGTCGCGGGGTCTGAGACGGGCGTGCAGTCGGCGGCGAGGCGCGCGTCCTGGGTCCGTACGTCCTGCGGTCCGCCCTCGCCCGCCTGAACACCCGGATGCTCCAGGACGTGCTCGGCACAGCCGAGTGGAGAGAGCCGACGATCAGACGGACGGATGCCGATCGGGGGAGCGGGCGTTCATCGCCTGAGGCACACACTCCGGCCTGAAGCTGCCGCCGCCGCAGTGTGCCGGCTGGGGTCTTCCGGCCCGGGCGGGGCGAGGTCAGCGTGCTGCGGGGCCGTCCGGGCTGCGGTGGGTGAAGAGGTGGCGGGTGGTCAGCCGGTCGAAGCAGTCGAAGAGTTGCCGAGGCCGGTCGGCGGCGGCGGTCACCCAGGCCAGATAGTTGGAGCTTCCGCGCTCGGGTGAGAGCAGCGTGCCGACCGCGTGCGGCATCAGGGTGTCCTGGACCCCGGGTATCGCCAGGATCTCGTCGGTGGTGGGGACCGCGGTGAGCACGACGGGGTGGTCGGGGGGTTGTGGGATGAAGTAGGCGGCGTAGCGGTGCGGGACGGGCGGTGGGGGCAGTGGCCGTCCGGTCGCCGTCGCGGCGATGGCCCGGACGTAGTCGTAACCGGCGCTGAGGTGGAGGAGTTCTGCCATCCAGCCACCGATGCGGCAGTTGACCTCGATGACGACCGGGCCTTCGGCGGTGAGCTTCAGTTCGGTGTGGACCGCGGAATCGGTGATGCCGATGGCTTCGATCGCCACCGTGGCGCACTTCTCGATGTCGGCGAGCCGGTCGGCCGGCAGGACGGACGGCTGCATGCCGCCGTTCTCCCTGAACGGGTGGGACATCGGCAGCTTGTCGGTCACGGCGAGGTGGGAGATCTCGCCGTGGCTCACGATGGACTCGACACTGACGTAGTCGCCGTAGCGGGGATCCGGGTACCACTGGGAGCCGATGAGCCGCTGTTCCAGGATGAACGCGGGGGGACCGTCGGCCCGCGGGTCGGCGGCGTACGCCCGGCAGGCCTCGTCCCACAGTGCGTCGCGCTCGTCACCGGAACCGACGGCGTACGTGGCCATGCTGCCCGCACCGACGACCGGTTTGAGGACGGCCGGGACACCGACCCGTGCCAGGGCCTGCTCGAACTCCTCGAGCGTGCGGGCCTCGGCGAAACGGGGCACCGGCGCACCGGCCGCCCGGAGCCTCTCCCGCTGCTCGCGCTTGTTGCGCAGGGCCGCCAGGGAACCGCGGGGGTTGCCCGGAAGGCCGAGCGTTCCGGCGGCGGTGTGGGCCTCGACCACGGGAATCTCGCTGAACGCGACGATGCCGTCGGCGTCGTGGAGCCTGGCATAGGCGACGATGACGTCGGTGAGGTCGTCGCCCTCCTGCACGGCGGAACTCGGGCACCAGGAGTCGATGGGACGCCAGCGCCGCTCGTCCGCGACGGCGTTGCCGCTCGGGCTGCGCAGGATGTGGACGTCGTAGTGGGGACAGAGCCTGGGCAGGTACCAGTCCGGGGTGGGCCCGCCGGGGCCGTCTACGACGAGCAGGGTGGGTCGGGACACGGCAGCCCCCGTCAGTTCTCGGGTGTACGGGACAGCGGCGGGAGGTCCAGGTCGACGGCGTCGCCGACGAATTCGAAGCCGATGTGCTCAAGGAGCCGGCCGGAGCGCCGGTTGCCCGCCGTCACAGAACCGCCGAGACCGTGCAGGCCGGACTCCGCCGCAGCGGCCAACGCGTATCTGATCAGAAGCGGGCCCATCCCCCGTCCGCGTGGGGTGAGGTCCCGGAACAGCTGGGTGATCAGCGGGGCTCCCAGGGCGTGCGCTGTCATCACCGCGACCGGCCCCCGGCCGTCGGTGACGACCGAGCTGAAGGGCAGCATGGGGCCCAGCAGATCCCCCCGCCACAGACCTGCCAGCTCCGCGAGCCCGACCTCGGCCCGCCGGTAGCGCACCCGGTCGGGATGGCCCGCCGCGTACGCTCCGAGCCACAGCCCGTGCACGTCCTCCACCGGAATGTCCGCGGCGGGGCGCAGGGTGAGCGTCGGGGGGAGTGGCGGCCGCAGCCACCGGTGGTCGGGCCGGCGCGCGTCCAGATCCCATCGGTAGCGGTGGGACCGGCGCCGCACTTCGGCCCCCGCCGCCACCAGAGCGCCGGCCACCGCGCCGTCGGTGACCGCGATCCAGCCGGGGAGCTCCCGCAGCAGAACGGCGGCGGCTTCTTCCGGGCTGCCTTGCTCGATCCGCACCCCGGTCGCTCGGGGACGTCCCTGCCACCGCCCGGACCGGAAGCGCACGGCCGCCGATCCGTCGTCGTTCCACAGGGTGACGAGCGCGTCCTTCCCGGAGGCTCCCGCCACCGACTGTTCGTCACACACCACGACCTCACCGCCCGGAGTGCGCCCCGGCTTCGGCCCGACGCCGGTCGACAGACGCATCAATGTCAGTGGAACCGCATACGGTCCAGTCGGTCGTTCCCCCGATCGGGGGAACGACCGGCTGGACCGTGGTTCCTCCGCCGGCTGTTTCCCCACGGGGTGCGGGGGATCCGTCGACCGGAGTGCTCCGGAGCGGTTCAGATGCGTGCGGCCACCGGCCATTCCGTCAGGACGAATTCCTCGCCGAGCTGGCTCAGCGGCACGATGTGGAAGATCCCGAGCGGCTCCTGGCAGAAGGCGGTGTGGCCGCCGGCGCCCGCGCTGGTGACGGAGACGATCCGCAGCAGACGCGGTTCGTTCTCGTCGTCGGTCCGCCGGATCCACACCTGGCCCGGCCGGGCCACCACGTAGACGTTGCCGTCCGCGTAGGCCTCGCAGGCTATGGCGAGTGCTACTTTGTCGGGCAGCAGGTCCTGTTCGCGCAGCTCGGCACGGTAGCGGTTGATGAGCGCGGCTGCTCCCTCCGCGCCCACGACACGGTCGATACGAAATGCCATGACGATCCTCCTCCGGGTGCGGGCTTGGGATCCACTCTCGCCGTCCGCCACACCCCCCACCACAGCCCCGGACGCAGCTCAGCGCACCGCGAACGATGCTTCATGGTCTGCCCGTTCAGACCTGCCGACCCTGGTGGTGGAGGATCAGGTGCCGGATCGTCATGTGGTCCGTCGGGCCAGTCGGCATCGCCGCTCCCGAGCCTTCGAGGCACCACGAACGCGACGGTTGGCCGCCGCCCGCGGCGGCGCACGCCACCCCTGCGACCGGCCTGTACGGGACGCGAGTCGTCCGGCGCAACCGGATGACGGCCCGCCGGACCGGGGGGATGAGTCCGGGGGCCGCCGGACCCCCGGCCGACGGTGTAATCCGCCAGTTGCCCGACCGGGGACCGGGTTCCATCCTGTGCCCCGGAGTGCACGGGCGCATGGGCGGTTCGGGCAGCCCATCGGGCAGCCTTCTCCCCAGCTCTCCCCCGGGGTGCGTCCGGGCATCCACGGCTGTACACGGCGACCGCCGTGGCCGAAGCGGGCCTCGGCTCCGAGCGGAGGAAGAACCGGGCCGCAGCCGTGCGGGGACCGGGCACGGCTCCGCCGTCGGCGGTACCGGTGGTATCGCCGACGGCGGTTTTCCCGTTTCTTCCCCGGGAACTACCGTGCGGTCTTGTCCTGGGAGGTACGGACGACGTTGACGGCCTGCGGACCCTTGGGCCCCATCTCGACCTCGAAGGAGACGGGTTCGTCCTCGACGAGCTCCCTGTAGCCCTTGCCGAGGATCGCGCTGTAGTGGACGAACACATCGGCCGGAGCCGGTTTGCCCGGGGTGACGGACTGGCATATGAAGCCGAATCCCTTGTCGCTGTTGAACCACTTGACCGTGCCGGTTGCCATGTCGTCTCCGTAGTGCGGTGGCATAGAACGACGCATTTCATGCGCCCCTCCCATGAAGCCAGCCCGGCTTCTCCTCCAGCAGTGCCCGACGGGCACGAGATGGGGCACGTGGCGAGTGCGCCGCATTTGCCCGGACGGTCCGCGGGTTCCGGGAACGCCGTGGCCCCGGCTTTCAGGGCTGCGACACCGCACCGGGGTCGAGGGTCAGCCTCCGGAAGCGGTCGCCGGGCAGGTGAGGTCCTTGCCGGGCAGTTTGCCGGTGGCGAGGAATGTGTTGGCAGGGTCGTCGACGCACGGGTTGCCCGTGCGGTAGTTGACATGGGCGACGGTGTCGATCTTGATCATGCGTGTCCCCGCGGGCAGGAGCTCCTGAGCCCGCTCCGCGCCCGCGAACGGGGTGGCGAAGTCGTACAGGCCGCTGGAGAGCAGCATCGGCCCGGGGGCGTGAGAGGGGTCGAGGACGGGCTCTTCCGACGGCTGGGAGGGCCAGAAGGCGCAGGGGAGGATGTTCGCGACCATCGCGCCCGCGATCGGGTACTTCTTGGCGTATTCCTCGAGGTTCTTCTTGTAGACGGCCGGGTCGCGGGGCCACTGCGCGTCTCCGCACATCGTGCCGAGCTTGACCGCGAGGTAGTTGTCCGGATGCTCTCCCGCCGGCGCATCCGCCGCCGGCTCGTCAGGGGCGGCCGTGGGGGCCGGCTGAGGAGGCTGCGGTGAGGACCACCGCTGGATCTCCCGGGCGATCGCGTCGTTGTCGAAAGCCTGGACCACTTCGCGGATGACGTCACCGTTGACCGTTCCGCCGTCCGCCGGCTCCTCGTCCAGACGGGTGATCAGGTCGAGAACGGTCTTGCGGACCGTGGCCGGGGTGTCGCCGAGGTGCAGTTCCTCGTTCCGGGGCGCGGCCCAGGCCGAGAAGCGGTCCAGCTTCAATTCCCCCGTCGGCCCCTTCGCGAGCATGCCCTCGTACCAGACCGTCGAGGGGTCCATGACCGCGTCGAGTTCGAACCGGTCGGTGTGCTCGGGGAACATGTCCGCGTACACCATGCCCAGGTAGGAACCGTAGGACTTGCCCGCATAACTGATCTTGTCCGCACCGAGGGCCTGCCTGATGGAATCCATGTCGCGGGCGTTGTTCCTGGTGCTGATGTAGGGGAGGGCCCATCCGGCCTCCTTCCCGCAGCTCTCCGCCACCGTCCTGCTTCTGGCCACGTCCGCCTCGAACCCCTTCCCGCTCGGCACGCCCAAGCCGTCGTCCGGCAGTCCGCAGGTGATGGGTGTGCTCTGTCCGGAGAAGCGGGGATCGAAGCCGATCAGGTCATACCGGTCCAGGACGGCCTTCGACACGGGTTTCAGCCCTACCTCGGGCCGTCCGTGCGCGAAGTAGTACGGCTGGTGGATGTCGTTGTGCCCTCCCGGCCCGCCGGGGTTGATCAACAGGATCCCCCGGCGCTCGGCCGGATCGGCCGCCTTCACACGGGATATCTCCAAGTCGATCTTCCTGCCCCCGGGCTTCGCGTAGTCCAGGGGAACCTTCAGCGTCGCGCACTCCAGCCCCTTGAAACGGTCACCGCCCGCGCACCCGTGCCACTGCGGGGGCTGCCTGCCGCCTCCGTCCACCGGCTCCGCCGCCGAGGACACTCCCGCACACGACACGGCGAGCGACGCACCCGCCACAACGGCACCCACCCAGGCGCGCACGCCGAGAGCCAGTCTCATCCTTCACTCCAAACCTCCGGGACCCGGGTCCGCGGCATCGTCCCGCCACTTGGCGGCAAGCCTGCCAGCGGCCGCGTCCCCTCTCGTCCCCTGATCAGGGGACGAGAGGGCCGAAGCGGAAGGGCAGCGGCCGGCAGGCGGTCCTCCGTTCGAGGCATCACAAAGGGCCGCCCGGCCCACCCTGTTCGGTGCCCCGACACCGCTGTGGGCCCCCTTCCGGGCGGGGGAGGCTGAGTCCGGCACTTTGGCGGAGATTACGGAAGAAGGTCGGGATGCCTCGCTATGTCGTCGGTCACGGGACGTTCTCAGGGCCCGACACGTTCGTGCCCCGCGGCGCCGCCGTCAGCGTGTACGCGAACGAGAACGAGAAGCTCTCCATCGGCGTCGCCATGGAGATCGTTTCGCAGAACGGCAACGGGCACGAGGCGCGCCGGGTGTTCGCCGCCTCGCCCCTCACGGACGCCGTGCCGGTGGCCATACGCAATTTCATGCTCAAGCCCCTGGACCCGCACGAACTCCAGATGATCACGACGGCGGCCACGTCGAAGGCCGACGTGCACTACATCGGCTCCTCCGCCACCACTCCGCGGGCGATCCGGCTGTGTGAGGGCACGCCGGAGACCTGCCGCGAGGGCGTGCACCGCTGCGAAGGGCTGCTGGGCGGCGAGCTGGTGCGGGGCGGCGGCGAGCTCCGGCTGGTCTGCTGCCTGCCGATGGAGGGGCTCCAGGGAGTGGCGAACATGACGACGACCCTGCCCGCGGGTGCCTCCCCGGAAGGCCAGGCCCGGATCGACGAGGCGTCCTCGGAGGCTCGTCGGCTGCTGGACCTGCTGAGGAACCCTGACACGCGTGATCAGGCGGCCGATGTGCTGCGGAAGCTGGAGAGGATGCGGCCCGCAACCGCGGCGCGGCTGATGGAGAACATCGCGCTCGGCAACGAACTCGCCCTCCACGACGCGAGGGCCATGCGTCCGACCCTGGCCGGGCCGCACGCGTTCGTCAACTACCTGGCCGGCCTCTCGGCGGAGCAGCGTGCCTACGTACAGGAAAAGCTGGAGCCGGCCGTTCCGGGGCCGGACGCCTCCGCGACGGACACGTTCCTCGCCTCCTTCCCCACGGACGGTCTGGACGAGCGGTTCAGGAAATGGAAGTCGCTGACGGAGGACGCGCGTGCGGTGCTGAGGACCGAATCGGTGATCCTCGCGGACTGGGCGCGTGAGGAAGCGGCGATCCTCGCGTTCTTCGAGGAGTGCGCCAGGGGCCACCAGCCACGGGATCCGGTCAGCGCGGTCTGCTACGAGCGCCCCGACCTCGACGAGCGCCGTAGGTCCGAGATCGACGAGAGCGAGCCCCTCAAGGCCTGCCGGGAGAAGGTCCGGTCGTACTTCACCACGGCCAGCGGCGCGGACAAGCGTGCCGCATGGGACGCCATGACGGAGCGGCAGCAGGCCCTCATCCTCCACGTGATCCCCGACAGCCCGTCGCAGTGGCATGACGAGCAGGAGCCCGTCCCCGCGGCATCGGTCACGTCCTACGACGCGCAGGACCACTCCGACAGCGACGCGGACGGGCCCGCGCCGCGGAGCGTGCTGCACCTTCCCGACATGGGGGGCCAGGAAGCGCTGGGGAACGCCGTCGCCGACGATGTCGTGCACGCCCTCTTCGCGGACGGCGAGCTGATCTTCCTTTCCGACCCGCCCCCCTGCGTGCCGGAGGAGTACACCGCGCTGGTGTGCCGGGTCGTCTCGATGGACGACGGCCTCGACCGCACGTGCACGTTGGCGCTCGACGGGCAGCAGCCGCGGCCTGACGGGCTCCAGGAGGCCGTCGTCGCCTGGAACTCGTGCCATGACCCGCTGATCGTCTTCGAGTGATCCGGCCGCCGTCCGCACGGTCAGTCGGCCGGGCGTTCCCTGGGTGCGTCCGCCGGTTCGGCGGAGTGCGGGGTGCGGGGCGGGGACGGCGGGAGTGCGGGCGTTTCCCGGGGCGTCGGCCGGGAGGGGGCGCCGAAGGCGACGCGGACCCGTGCGCCGCCTCCGCGCGGGGTCTCCAGGAAGAGGGAACCGCCGGTGGACTGGGCGAGGCGGCGCACGATGTCCAGACCCAGCCCGCTCGATCCCGATCCGCTGGCCCCGCGTCGCAGGTGTGCCGGGTCGATGCCGGGCCCGGTGTCCTCGACGATCAGGGTCACCGTGCCGTCGTCGTGCCCGTCGACGCGCACGGCGAGGGCGGAGCCGTCCGGGGTGTGGCTGAACACGTTGCCCAGCAGCGCGTCGACCGCGGCGGCCACGCCCTCCTCCCCCGCACGGACGGTGTGACGCCGGCCGGTGACCGTGAAGCGGCAGGAACGGAGCTGGTCCTCGGCGAGCGGTTCCCAGAACGCGACGCGCTCCCTGGCGATCCCGGCCAGGTCGCAGCGTTCCCCGTGGTGCTCCAGAGCGGGGCGGCGCGCGCACTCGATGACGTAGCTGACCTCCCGGTGCAGTCTCCGTGCGCTCTCCAGTACCTGGGCCGATTCCTTGGGGTCGGCCAGCGACTGGGCCTGGAGCATCAGGGCCGCGACCGGGGTGCGCAAGCGGTGCGAGATGTCGGCGGCTGCCTCCCGCTCCGCCTCGACCCGGCTCTCGATCCTGCTGGCCAAGGTGTTGAACGAGGTGCCCAGTCGGCTCAGTTCGGGCGGCCCGCCGACGGCGACCCGGACGGTGAGGTCGCCCCCGGCCATTGCGGTGGCGGCGCAGACCAGGCGGTTCAGCTGGCGGGCGAGACTGCGCCCGAACCGGTCGGCGAGCAGGGCGGCACACAGGGGCAGCAGCAGCAGGGCGGCGGCGATCGCCATCCAGACCCGGTAGATGGCGTGCCAGGCGCGATCGGTGTCGATGAACGAGGCGACGACGACGCGCTCGCCGTCCTCGCTGGTCACCGGGATGAGGATGGCTTCCTCCGAGCCACCGGCCCCCAGGTGCTCGCGCACGGCGGTCAGCGTGTCCCGCGACGCGGCACGCGCCACCTCCGGCGGGACGGGGCTGATGTCGATTCCGGCCGTGTGGCCGTTGGGGAAGAAGACCGCGTCGCCCAGCGACGGGGGGACGAATCGTTTCAGCGCCCGTTCCAGCTCCGGTTCGTTCCCGGGCATGTCGGCGATGAGCGTGCCCAGGGCCACGGCCCGCGTGTGCGCCGCCGAATCCGCCTCGTGGAGGTAGGCGTGACGGGCGTAGAACGCCAGCGGCAGCGCGAAGAGCGCCGTGCTCAACAGGGCGGCCACGGCCACCCGTACGGCGATGCGGTACCGCATCAGGCCCGGGGCGCGTTCGGGAGGTGTGCTGCGGGGAAGGGCCCGGCGCGGTGCCCGGGTTCTTCGAGCGCGACCGTGAGGGCGGGGCGGGTCGGGTCGTCGTCCTCGTCGAGGGGCACGGGGGGCATGGTTCAGCCAATCGGGACGGTGCGGTGGGACACGGTCCCGGCGCGGGGGCCGGGAGAGGGCGGGTCTAGATGAAGCCCTCGCGGATCGCGTAGGCGACGGCGTGCGAGCGGTTGCGCAGGTGGAAGCGGCTGGTCACGTCGTGCAGCGTGTTCTT
>NZ_JBEXKC010000142.1:0-10186 GCF_040609475.1 Streptomyces sp. NPDC004667
ACCGTTCGCGAGCGGCACGTTGAGGTCGGCGCGGACGAAGACCCGCTTGCCGGTGACGCCCTCGGCGAGCAGTTCGTCGATCGTCTTCATGTGTGCCCGGCGGGCACCCCGGGTACGGCGGCCCCGCGTACGGGGCGCCCGGCTACGGAGGGCCCGGCCAGCCGGGGTTCCCCGGCCCCGGCCAGCCCGGCTACGGCCACCCCGGCCACGGCCACGGCCACGGCGTCTCCGGCTATCCCGTCGCACCCGCCGCGCCCTCCAACGGCCAGGCCGTCGCGGGCCTCGTCCTCTCCTCCCTCTCCATCGGGCTGGGCCTCGTCCCCTTCGTGTTCTGGGCCGGCGCCGGCCTCGCCCTCACCGGCATCGGCATCTCCATCGCCGGCCTGGTGCGCGCGGGCCGCGGCGCCCCGCGCAAGGTGATGTCCATCGTCGGCATCGCCCTCGGCGTGCTGGGCCTCGCCGCCACCGCCGGCGGGTTCCTCTTCACCACGGCCGTCATCGGCAGGTCGCTGGACCGCGTCGACCAGCACCGGGGCACGGACTGGTACGACGACCCCGGGTACGACCCGGACGTGCCCCCGGACGCCCTGCCCTCCCCGTCCGGATTCACCCTGCCGCCCGACATGCCCTCCACGGGACCCGGCATCAGCACGCCGATCGCTTTCGGCCAGACGTTCACGTACCCGAACGGGATCAAGGTGAGCCTCTCCGTCCCGAAGCAGTACGTCAGCTCGAACAAGTACCTGCCGGTCGGCAACGCGGTGGAGGTGTCCTTCACCATCACCAACACCTCGAAGCGGCCCCACGACGTCATCTACGCCATGCCCAGCCTCACGGACGACAAGGGCGCCGAGGGCAGGCTCGTCTTCGACGGCCGGCTGCCCAAGCGGATCCAGGGGACGATCCAGCCGGGCGAATCCGCCACCGGCACCGCCGCGTTCGAGGTCCCCGAGGGCACGCGCAGCGTCAGCGCCGGGCTCTCCCCCGGCCTCCTGATGCCCGACGCGAAGTTCACCGGACCCGTCGGGTGACGCATCCGACCCTGTGAAAGCGCCCGGGGCCCAGAACATCGCGTCAGAAAGACGATTACACTGGGCCCCGTGCCTCAACTACGCCTCGCTCTGAATCAGATCGACTCGCACGTCGGCAACATCGCCGCGAACGCCGACTCGGTCGTCCACTGGACCCGGCACTCCGCCGAGCAGGGCGCCCATCTGGTGGCGTTCCCGGAGATGGTGCTGACCGGGTACCCCGTCGAGGACCTCGCCCTGCGCGGTTCCTTCGTCGAGGCCTCCCGCGCCGCGCTGCGCGACCTCGCGCGCCGGCTCTCCGAGGAGGGTCTCGGCGAGCTGCCGGTCGTCGTCGGTTACCTCGACCGCACCGAGAAGGCCGCGCCCCGCCTGGGCCGGCCCGCCGGCTCCCCGGAGAACGCGGCCGCCGTACTGCACCGGGGCGAGGTCGTCCTGCGCTTCGCCAAGCACCACCTCCCCAACTACGGCGTCTTCGACGAGTTCCGCTACTTCGTGCCGGGCGACACCCAGCCGGTCATCCGGGTGCACGGCGTCGACGTGGCGCTGGCCATCTGCGAGGACCTCTGGCAGGAGGGCGGCCGGGTGCCCGCCACCCGCTCCGCCGGGGCCGGACTGCTGGTCTCGATCAACGCCTCCCCGTACGAGCGCAACAAGGACGACCTGCGGCTCGAACTGGTGCGCAAGCGGGCCCAGGAGGCCGGCTGCACCCTCGCGTACCTGGCGATGATCGGCGGCCAGGACGAGCTGGTCTTCGACGGCGACTCGATCGTCGTGGACGCCGCCGGCGAGGTCATCGCCCGTGCCCCGCAGTTCTCCGAGGGCTGCGTCCTCGTCGACCTCGACCTGCCGGCCGCGCGGTCCGACGCCCCGGAGGGCGTCGTCGACGACGGCCTGCGCATCGACCGCGTGATCCTCTCCGAGGAGCCGGCGGCCCCCTTCGAGGCGGTGGTGGCCGGCGGCTACGCCGACCGCCTGGACGACGACGAGGAGATCTACGACGCGCTCGTCGTGGGCCTGCGCGCGTACGTCAAGAAGAACGGTTTCCGCTCCGTCCTGATCGGCCTCTCCGGCGGCATCGACTCCGCCCTCGTCGCGGCCATCGCCTGCGACGCGATCGGCGCGCAGAACGTGTACGGCATCTCGATGCCCTCGAAGTACTCCTCGGACCACTCCAAGGGCGACGCGGCCGACCTGGCCGAGCGGACCGGCCTGAACTTCCGGACCGTCCCGATCGAGCCGATGTTCGACGCGTACATGGGCTCGCTGGGCCTCACCGGCCTCGCCGAGGAGAACCTCCAGTCCCGGCTGCGCGGCACCATGCTGATGGCGGTCTCCAACCAGGAGGGCCACATCGTGCTGGCCCCGGGCAACAAGTCCGAGCTGGCCGTCGGCTACTCCACCCTCTACGGGGACTCGGTCGGCGCCTACGGCCCGATCAAGGACGTCTACAAGACGGACATCTTCCGGCTCGCCGAGTACCGCAACCGGGCGGCCGGCGAGCGCGGCGAGACCCCGCCGATCCCGGAGAACTCCATCGTGAAGCCGCCGAGCGCCGAGCTGCGCCCGGGGCAGGTCGACACGGACTCGCTGCCGGACTACCCGGTGCTCGACGCGATCCTGGAGCTGTACGTGGACCGCGACCAGGGCCTGGAGGAGATCGTCGCGGCCGGGTTCGACCGCGAGCTGGTCGCGAAGACCCTGCGCATGGTGGACACGGCGGAGTACAAGCGCCGCCAGTACCCGCCGGGCACCAAGATCTCGGCGAAGGGCTTCGGCAAGGACCGCCGCCTGCCCATCACCAACGGCTGGCGCGAGCACGCGTAGCTCCCGCGCCCGCCCGTACGTACGCCGAGGGCCCCGGCCGCTCCTCCCAGGAGCTGCCGGGGCCCTCGGCGTAACGGGCGGGGGGGGCGGTCTACGGCCGGACGGTCAGCCGGGCCGCCACCGGGAGGTGGTCGCTGCCGGTGCGGGGCAGGGTCCAGGAGGCCTCCGGCTTGATGCCGCGCACCATGATCTGGTCGATCCGGGCCATCGGGAACTGCGCGGGCCAGCTGAAGCCGAAGCCGTGGCCGGCCGCGCCCTGGGTGGAGCGCATCTGCGAGGTGACCTCGGACAGGGAGCGGTCGTTCATGGTGCCGTTGAGGTCGCCGAGCAGGACGACCTTCTTCAGCCCGTCCGAGGCGAGGGCCTCACCCAGCGCGTCGGCGCTCTTGTCGCGCTGGTTGGCCGTGAAGCCGGCGTTGAGCTTGACGCGCACCGACGGCAGGTGGGCGACGTAGACGCCGACCTCGCCGAAGGGGGTGGCCGCGGTGGTGCGCATGGCGCGGGTCCAGCCCAGGCGGATGTCGACGGGCTTGCTGGAGGTCAGCGGGTACTTGCTCCACACGCCCACGGTGCCCTCGACCGCGTGGTACTTGTACGTGTCCGCCAGGGCCTTCTCGTAGACGGGGACGGCGTCGCCCGTGAGCTCGGTCAGGGCCAGCACGTCCGCCCCGGACTTGGCGACGGACGCGGCGGTGCCGCGCGGGTCGGGGTTGTCGGCATCCACGTTGTGGGTCGCGACCATGAGGTTGCCGCCGCCGCCCGACTTGTCGGTGATCAGTCCGCCGAAGAGGTTCACCCACACCGCGGCGGTCAGCAGTATCGAGATCAGCGCGGTCGCGGACTTGCGGACCACGGCGGCGACCAGCAGCAGCGGCACGGCCAGACCCAGCCAGGGCAGGAAGGTCTCGGTGAGGCTGCCGAGGTTGCCGATGTGGTTGGGCAGCTCCGCGTGGAAGATCATGATCAGGGAGATCAGCGCGGCGAGGGCGGCGGTGACGATCCCGCGCCGCCAGATGCCCCGGTCGTGGCGCAGCCCGGCCAGTCGGCGTCGGAGACGGGATCCGGAGGGTCCGGGCTCTGCGCCGTTCCCCGTCTCCGTCATGTACGCCTGTGCCATGCCATGTCCTCGCTGCCGTGCTCGCGCTCCGTCTCCGCCCCTTGACCCTAGGCGATGTACGGAGCCTTTCGTGCCGTCCTCGCGGCCGTACGACCGGGAGGACGAACGGCCGTGCGGCAAGGGTTCCGCTTGTCACGAAACGCGCACATTGGCTCGTGCGCGCCCGGAGGCGGGCCAGGAGTGTGACGTACGGGTCAGCGCGTCGGAACCCGGCCACTTCCGCGCACGGCGCCGGGGGTGCCACCATGGTGGGTGAGTCCGGGGACGCCGTGAGGGCGCCTCGAGATGACACAAGGAGCAGTTGCAATGACGCACGCCGTTTCGCCTGCCCGCGAAGCCGCCTCCCCCACCTTGTACGGAGGTGCGGGCACCCGGCGCATCACCGTCCGCGACCTCGCCCTCGCCAAGGAGCGCGGCGAGAAGTGGCCCATGCTCACCGCCTACGACGCCATGACGGCGTCCGTCTTCGACGAGGCCGGCATCCCGGTGATGCTCGTCGGTGACTCGATGGGCAACTGTCACCTCGGCTACGAGACCACCGTCCCCGTGACGATGGACGAGATGACCCTGCTGTCGGCTGCCGTCGTACGGGGCACCAGCCGGGCCCTGATCGTCGGCGACCTGCCCTTCGGTTCGTACCAGGAAGGCGCCGTGCAGGCCCTGCGCAGCGCGACCCGGCTGGTCAAGGAGGCCGGGGTCGGCGCGGTCAAGCTGGAGGGCGGCGAGCGGTCGCTGGCCCAGACCGAGCTGATCGTGCAGTCGGGCATCCCCGTCATGTCCCACCTGGGCCTGACCCCGCAGTCCGTGAACGCCATGGGCTACCGGGTGCAGGGCCGCAGCGACGAGGCCGCGCACCAGCTGCTGCGCGACGCCAAGGCCGCGCAGGACGCGGGCGCGTTCGCGGTGGTCCTGGAGCTGGTCCCGGCCGAGCTGGCCGCCGAGGTCACCCGGTCCCTGCACATCCCGACCGTCGGCATCGGCGCCGGGTCGGAGTGCGACGCGCAGGTGCTGGTGTGGACCGACATGATGGGCCTGACCGGCGGGAAGATGCCGAAGTTCGTGAAGCAGTACGCGAACCTGCGGAGCACGATGACGGACGCGGCGAAGGCCTTCGCCGAGGACGTGGTCGGCGGAACGTTCCCGCAGCCGGAGCACGCCTTCCACTGAGCCGACCGGGGCCGCGCGGCCCCGCCGGGCGGTGACCGGGGGCCCGCCGACGCGATGTCGGCGGGCCCCCGGGCTTTCCGTCGAACCGACCGCCGACCGACCCCCGGCCGGCCGTCGAACCGACCGCCGAACCGGCCGTCGAACCGGCCGCCGACCGGCCGTCGGTTGCCTGTCGGTCCGCTGTCGGTCGCCTGTCGGAGCTTTGTCAGCGGCGGATGGTCCCATGGTGGACATGACGCGAAACGACAACGCTCCCCACGCCGTGGAGGTCCGGGGACTGGTCAAGCACTACGGCGAGACCAAGGCCCTCGACGGGGTCGACCTGGACGTGCGCGAAGGCACCGTCCTCGGTGTCCTCGGCCCCAACGGGGCGGGCAAGACCACCCTGGTCCGCTGCCTGTCCACCCTGATCGTCCCGGACGCCGGCACCGCCCGGGTCGCGGGCTACGACGTGGTCCGCCAGCCCCGGCAGCTGCGCCGCACCATAGGCCTGACCGGCCAGTACGCCTCGGTCGACGAGAAGCTCTCCGGCTGGGAGAACCTCTACATGATCGGCCGGCTGCTGGACCTGTCCCGCAAGGACGCCCGGAACCGGGCGGACGAGATGCTGGAGCGGTTCTCGCTGACCGAGGCGGCGAAGAAGGCCGTGATGAACTACTCCGGCGGCATGCGCCGGCGCCTCGACCTGGCCGCCTCGCTGATCGGCAACCCGGCCGTGCTCTACCTGGACGAGCCGACCACCGGTCTGGACCCCCGTACCCGCAACGAGGTGTGGGACGAGGTGCAGCGGCTGGTCGCCGAGGGCGCCACCGTGCTGCTCACCACCCAGTACATGGAGGAGGCCGAGCAGCTCGCGAGCGAGCTGACGGTCATCGACCGCGGCAAGGTCATCGCCAACGGCAAGGTCGACGAGCTGAAGGCGCGCGTCGGCGGGCGCACCCTGCGCATCCGGCCGGCCGATCCGGCCGACCTGCCGGGCATGGCCCGCGCCCTCGCCGAGACCGGGCTGGACGGCGTCGCCGGCTCCCAGGCCGTCCCGGACGAGGGGACGCTGCTGGTGCCGATCCTGGCCGACGAGCAGCTGACCGCCGTCGTCGGCCTGCTGGCGGCCCGCGGGTACGGCATCTCCGACATCGGCACCTACCTGCCCAGCCTCGACGAGGTCTTCCTGGCCATCACCGGCCAGAAGCCCGCCGTCGAGGACTCCGTTCCCACCGAGCAGACCGAGGAGGTCGCGGCATGAGCACCGTAACCACGACGAAGCCCAGCACCCCGGCGGCCTCCCCGGCCGCCGGACCGACGCCCCCGGCCGAGAGCCGGATCGGGCTGCGGGCCAACCTGCGGCACATCGGCGCCCTGGCCCGCCGCAACGCCCTGCAGATCAAGCAGGACCCGGAGTCGATGTTCGACGTCCTGTTCATGCCGATCATCTTCACGCTGCTGTTCGTGTTCGTCTTCGGCGGTGCGATCTCCGGCAAGGGCAACCAGGGCGAGTACGTCAACTACGTGGTCCCGGGCCTCATGGCGATGATGGGCATGAACATCGCGATGGGCGTCGGGACCGGGGTCAACGACGACTTCAAGAAGGGCGTGATGGACCGCTTCCGGTCCATGCCGATCGCCCGGTCCTCGGTACTCATCGCCAAGATCGTGGTCGAGCTCGGCCGGATGATGGTCGCCATCGCGATCCTGCTCGGGATGGGCTTCCTGCTCGGACTGTCGATCAAGTCCTCGGTGCTGGACCTGTTCCTCGCCATCGGCCTGTCGGCCGTCTTCGGCGCCTCGCTGATGTGGATCTTCATCCTGCTGGGTCTCACCATGAAGACCGCCCAGGCCGTACAGGGCATGGCGATGCTGGTGCTGATGCCGCTCCAGTTCGGCAGCTCGATCTTCGCCCCGCCGACGACGATGCCGGGCTGGCTCCAGAGCTTCACCGACGTCAACCCGCTGTCGAACCTGGCCGACGCGGCCCGCGGCCTGATCAACGGGACCCCCCTCGGGAACTCCGTGTGGATCACCCTGGCCTGGTCGGTGGGCCTCACCGCCGTCACCATGCCGCTGGCCGTCCGCAAGTTCCGCCAGAAGACCTGATCCGGGCCGGCCGGTCCGTTCGGATCGCGTCCCGGACGGACCCCACGGGGGGACGGCGGGGGATCAGATGAGGGCGGTGGCCTCCTCCAGGGTGAGGCCGCCGCCTTCGGCGTACGCGGCCTCGTACCCGGCGTCGCCCAGCGCCGCCCGCGCCAGCTCCTCGGCGCGGGCGGCGTCCTCGCGTTCGGTGGCCACGGAGAAGTGCTCGGGCGGCAGCAGCGCCCGGTAGGCCCCGATCAGCCGCGCGCCGTCGTACGCGCCGCCGGAGCCGCCCAGCGAGAGCCGGGAGCGGGCCGCGATCAGCAGGTACACCGCCGGCATGTGCGGGGCCATCAGCCGGGCCATCGGGTCCTGGACCATCCCCATGGCCGGGCGCAGCCGTTCGAGGGCCTCCGCGTACAGGCCCTCCTGGTTGTCGAGCCAGGCCATGGTGCCCAGCAGGAACCCGTCGAAGACGGCGAACGCCCCGAAGGCGAACTCCTCCCGCAGGCTCTGCAGCTGTGCGCGCGCCTCGGGGATCCGGCCCGTGCGGCCGAGGATGCCGGCGAGGAACATCCGGGCGGCGGGCACGGCCTCGTTGCCGTAGTTCTGCGCCGTGGCGGTGACCTCGTCGAGGAGCTCCTCGGCCTCCTCCATCCGGCCGCCCTCGGCGAGCACGCCGGCCATCCGTACCCGCAGGACCGTCACCTGTGCCTTGGCGCCGAGGCGTTCGGCGTAGGCGACCGCCTCGCGGTAGCACTGCCCGGCCAGGGCGAACTCGCCGCGCTTCTCCAGGGCCTCGGCGCGCGCGGAGAGGGCCTCGGCGCAGCCCCAGGCGTCGCCGAGTTCGCGGAAGAGGGCCAGGCTCTCCTCGGCGTCGCGGGTGGCGTCGCCCGCCCAGTCGGCGCGGTTGGCGAGGATGTTGGCGCGGAGCTGGAGGGCGGTGGCCAGTTCCCAGCGGTAGCCGAGCGCGCGGGCGGTGGTGACGGTCTCGTCGACGACGCGCTGGAGCAGCCCCGGGTCGCCCGTGATCATGACGGCGTAGACCCACAGGGAGCCGGGGGTGCGGCAGGTCTGCGGGAGTCCGGGCCGGTAGGCGGCGAGGACGCCCTCGACCTGGGCGCGGACCTCCGGGGAGTCCCAGCCGGTGCTGCTCTGGTCCCGGGAGGCCAGCCGCACCAGGTGCAGGGCCCGCCAGGCCTCGGCGAGCACCTCGCCCGAGTAGGGCGGGGGCGAGGCCACGAGCTGCTCGTACACGGGCTCGGCGGGGGTCACGGGCGCCGCGAAGGGGTCGGGGCCCAGGGCGGCGGCCGCTTCGGCCCAGTGGCGGGACTCGGTGCGCAGGTCGTGCATGTGCCAGTACCAGCCGAGGGAGTGGACGAGGCAGAGCACTTCGTCGGCTTCCCGGCCGGCGACGGCGCAGCGCAGGGCGGTACGGATGTTCTCGTACTCGGTGGTGATCCGCTCGGTGGCGGCGCGCTGGCCGTGGCCGCGGAGCAGGGGCTCGGCGGCGCGGGCGAGTTCGCGGTAGTGGACGAGGTGACGGCGCTCGGTGGCGGGGCGGTCGCCGCCGGACCCGTCGAGACGCTCGGCCGCGTACTCGGCGACGGTCTCCAGGAGGCGGTAGCGCATCCCGTCGACGCGCTCGTCGGGTTCGGCGACGACGAGGGACTTGTCGACGAGGGAGCCGAGGACGTCGGCGACGTCGAGGGTGTCCTGCGGCTCGACGCAGACGGCTTCGGCGGCGGCCAGGTCGCATCCGCCGGCGAAGACCGACAGGCGGGCGAGGACGGCCCGTTCGGAGGCGTCGAGGAGGTCCCAGGACCAGTCGACGACCGCGCGCAGGGTCTGCTGGCGGGGCAGGACGGTGCGGGCGCCGCCGGTGAGGAGGCGGAAGCGGTCGTCGAGCCGGTCGGCGATCTGGCGCGGGGTGAGCAGCCGGAGCCGCGCGGCGGCCAGTTCGATGGCCAGCGGCAGACCGTCCAGGCGGCGGCAGATCTCGGACGCGGCGTCCGGGTCGTCGGCGATGCTGAAGCCCGGCCGTACGGCGGCTCCGCGGTCGTCGAGGAGCGACAGCGCGACGGGGTCGGGCAGCGGTTCGACCGGGCGCAGGAACTCGCCCGGCACGCCGAGGGGTTCGCGGCTGGTGGCGAGGATCTGCACGCCGGGGCAGTGGGTCAGCAGCCGTTCCGCGAGTTCGGCGGCGGCGCCGACGACGTGCTCGCAGTTGTCCAGGAGCAGCAGGAGCCGACGGCGGGAGCAGTGTTCGGCGAGCCGGTCGAGCGGGGCGTCCCCGGCGCGCTCGGTGAGCGCGCGCAGTTCCTCGGCGGCGGCGCCGCGCAGCTTCGTCTCACGGGCGCCGAGCGCGGCGAGGGCGGCCTCGGCGACGTCCTCGGGGTCGTCGACGGGCGCCAGCTCGACGAGCCACACCCCGTCGGGCCAGGCCCCGGAGCGGGGGGCGTGCCACTCGGCGGCCTCCTGGGAGAGCCGCGTCTTGCCGGCCCCGCCGGGCCCGAGGAGGGTGACGAGCCGGGCCCGCCCGAGGTCCTCCCCGAGCACGTGGATGTCGCCCTCCCGCCCGACGAAGGAGGTGAGCCGCGCCCGCAGGTTCCCGGCGGGGGTCTGCGGCGCGGGTGCGGCGGGGGCCGGGGGCTGGGGCTGGGGCGCCCGGCCGGTGCCCGTCGCCGGGGCGGCGGGCGGGGTGGCTCCACCCGGGGGCCGGGCCCCGACGGTCCCGGGGGCCGGAGGCGCCCAGGCGGGGTCGGCGGCCGCAGGCGCCCAGGCGGGGTCAGCGGCCGAAGGCGCCCAGGCGGGGTCGGCCCCGCCCTCGGGCGCGGGGGGGGGCGGGGCGGTGCCGCCCCCTTTGGCCCCCTACCCCGCCCAACAAAACTCTTGGGGGGGGCCGCGCTACTCCCCCCCCCCCACCGACCGGATCCGCGCCTCGGTCTTCCTCGTGGCCGGCCTCAACGACTGGAAC
>NZ_JBEXKC010000143.1:0-1186 GCF_040609475.1 Streptomyces sp. NPDC004667
AAACACCAACCACACCCCCCGGCCGGGACCACCCGCCGGGCGTTTTCGCACGCCCGCACAACCGGCGGCTCCGCGTCAGGCCCCTCCGAGCCAGCTCGTGGCGTCCAGCCGGTACGCGGTCTCGGCCGGCACGACGGTGCGCAGCGCGGCCTCCATGTCCCGTACCCGATCGGCGCCGAGGGCCCCGGCCCACTCGCCCCTCAGTTCGTCGAAGATCACGGCTGAACGGGCCAGGGCGTCGAAGCCGCGCGGGGTGAGGCGGACGAGCTTGCGGCGGGCGTCCGCGGGGTCGTCGGTGCGTTCGGCGTAGCCGGCGGCGAGGAGGCGGTCCACGGTCTTGCCCGCGGCCTGCTTCGAGACGCCGAGCCGGCGCCCGACATCGCTCGCGGTCGCCCCGCGCGGCCCGATGGCCTGCATGGCGAAGCCGTACGCGGGTCGCAGGTCGGGGTGACCCTCGGCGGCGAGGCGGGCGTGCAGTCGGTCGATCAGGGTGCGGAAGCCGGCGAAGAGGAGCAGCGGGAGCTCGAATCCCGGACCGTCACCCTTGCCACCATCGACAACCTGGTTTACGTTTTTCTCCTCAACATGGTCAACCATGTTGTCCATGTTATCCATTGGTCCATCCCGTCTGGAGCTCCGCGTGTCCCACGATCTGGCTGCCCGCACCGCCAACGCCGTCGCCCTGCTGAAGGTCTCCCCGCACACCCTCGACGGCTTCCTCAAGCTGAGTGAGATCTTCGAGTCCACCACCCTGGACCCCCACTCCCGCGAAACCGTGATCCTGACCGTCGCCGCCCGCAACCAGTGCCACCTGTGCGTGGATATGCACGAGGCGAAGCTCACCGCTCTGGGCCCTGCCCCGGACCCGGAGCGACTGCGGGCCGTGGAGGAGTTCACCCTGCGGGTGCTCGCGTCTTCGGGGGCGGTGAGCGACGAGGACCTGGGGCGGTTCCGGGAGGCCGGCTACACGCGCCAGAACGCCCTGGAGGTGGTCCTGGGTATCGGTACGTACACGGTCTCGACGTTCGCGAACCGGCTGACGCGAGCCGCCTGACCCGCCGGCGCCCGACCGGCGCCGGGTTGGGCCCGGGGCGCCCTTCCGAGGGGGGGGGGGGCGCTGTACCCGCGCGCCGCGCGGTGCGCAACCCGCAGACCCAACCATCGCACTAAGACCCGCACCCCACCC
>NZ_JBEXKC010000143.1:1196-9884 GCF_040609475.1 Streptomyces sp. NPDC004667
GCTTGGGCCTGGGGGTGGGCGCCGCCCGCCCCCCGGGCGGGCGCCTCAGCCCGCCCTTGGCCCTCCCCGCCCCCACGTCCGGGTGGGGTGGGAATAGACGCCGCCGGGCGGGGACTTGCCATTGACCATGAACGCCACTTCGTACGACCCGCGCGCACTGCTCGCGGAAAGCCGCCTCGGTGTCCTCGCGACGATCAAGGCGGACGGCCGTCCGCAGCTCTCGCCCGTCATGCCCTTCTACGACCGGGCCGCCGACGTCCTCTACGTCTCGATGACCGAGGGGCGCGCCAAGACGACGAACCTGCGCCGCGATCCCCGCGCCGCCCTGGAGGTCACCCGGCCCGACGGCTGGGCCTGGGCCACCGCCGAAGGAACCGTCACCCTGACGGGCCCCGGGACCGACCCGCACGGCCCCGAGGTCGAGGCGCTGGTGCGGTACTACCGGGCCGCGGCCGGAGAGCACCCCGACTGGGACGAGTACCGGGCGGCGATGGTGGCCGACCGCCGGGTGCTGATGACGATGACGGTCGACCACGTGTACGGCGACAGGCTGCGCTGACGGGGCGGGGCCGCGCCGTCAGGGCCGGTCGGGTCCGCGATAGGGCAGTGTCTGGCCGTAGACGACGCTGGTCGTGGTGGTTCCGAAGCCGGCCAGCTCGTCGATGATGCTCTCCAGCTGCTCCATGGAGGTCGCGGCCACCTTCAGCGTGTAACAGTCGTCGCCGGTGGTGCGCAGGCACTCCAGGATCTCCCGTCGCTCCGCGAGCAGCCGGTGCAACGGCTGGTGGCGGTTGCCCGGGTACTTCAACCGGACGACGGCGAGCACGGGGTAGCCGACCTTGCCCAGATCGACCACGGCGCGGTATCCGGTGATGACGCCCGCCGCCTCCAGCTGCCGCACCCGTTCGGTCGTGGCCGACGAGCCGAGACTCACGCGCCGCCCGAGCTCGCTGAGCGAGATGCGCGCGTCCCGTTGCAGCTCGTCGATGATCGCCCAGTCGATGTCATCAAGGTTCCCGGTCATATTGCGACCCTACCGGGAAACTTCCGGAAGAACGGCGGTTCGACCAGGAGATCATTCTTCCAGGTTCCTTGATCGCCGAGATAGCCTCCGTCCATGCAACTTGGCGTGAACGTACCGAACTTCGGGCCCGGGACCGACCCCGGCGTGCTGCGCGAGTGGGCGCGGATCGTGGAGGACCTCGGCTTCGACCTCCTCATGGTGTCGGACCACGTGGCCATCACCCCGGACGTGGCCGCGCGCTATCCCGCGCCCTTCTACGAGCCGTTCACCACGCTGTCCTGGCTGGCCGGCGTCACCACCAGGGTGCGGCTGGGTACGACCGTGCTCGTACTGCCCTACCGGCACCCGCTGTTGGTGGCCCGGATGACCACCAACCTCGACCGGCTCAGCGGCGGCAGGCTCGTGCTGGGGGTGGGAGTGGGCTGGGCCCGTCAGGAATTCGACGCGCTCGGCGTTCCGTTCACCGCGCGCGGCAGGCTCACCGACGAACACCTCGTCGCCCTGCGCAAGGCCTGGCGCGAGGAGGCCGACGAGCACACCACCCCGATTCCCGTCTGGGTCGGAGGCAACAGCGAGGCGGGAATCCGGCGGGCCATCAGGTTCGGCGACGCCTGGCATCCGCTGCGGGGCACCCTTCCCTGGATGCGCTCGGTCCTGGCGAACCACTCGCTGCCGGGGTTCGCACCCCGCATCGCCCTACGGCCGACCACCGCACCGATCACCGACCCCGAGCGGCTCGCGGGAACCGGCACCCTCGACCAGATCCTCGGCGACCTCGACCAACTCCGCGACCTCGGGGCCGACACCGTCGTCCTCGACCCGTACCACGGAGATCCGGAGTCGACCCGACGCCCCCACGAGGCCTGGCAGGCGCTCGCCGCCGTGGCCGCACACCGGAGGACACTCTCATGATCACCGCAGCCGACGAGGCACTCCTGCGGCGGGCCATCGCCATCGCAGCCCGTGCCATCGACCTGGGCGACGCGCCCTACGGCTCCCTGCTGGCCGGCCCGGACGGCACGATCCTGGCCGAAGCCCACAACACGGTGCGACGGGACAACGACATCAGCGCCCACCCGGAACTCAAACTCTCCCGCTGGGCGGCCCGCGAACTCGACGGGCACACGGCCGCGCGCACCACCCTGTACACCAGCTGCGAGCCGTGCGGCATGTGTGCCGGAGGCATCGTCCGCTCCGGACTCGGCCGTGTCGTCTACGCCCTCTCCACCGCGCAACTCGTCGAACTCAACCCGGAGTCGGGCGCCTGGCCGACGACGGCGCAGGCCGGCCCGGCCCTGTTCGACGAGGCGCGCGTGCCCATCGTCGACTACTACCGCCGATAGCGGTGCGCCCCCGGGCTCGGGTCGGGTCGTCGCCATCTTGCCGGAGGCGCCCACCCGGGCGATGGCCGCCGTCAGGGTCGCGGTGCGGAGCAAGGCCTCGTCCCTCCCGGCGGCGGTACACCGATCCGGTGACAGTCTCCGACCGAGTGGCGCCGGCGGACGGTGTCGAGGGAGAGATATGTCGGATTCCCCGATCTCGGCATGCTACAGATAGGGGGCAATAGTCCGAAAACAGGAGGTATCTGATAATGCGTACACGTCTTCTCCGCATGGCAGCTGTGCTGGGCACGGCCGCGCTCCTGGCCCTCGGCGGCGCCGCGGTGGCCAGCGCGGACGGAGTGGGGAACTCGGGTATCGGGAATTCGGGTGTCGGCAACGCGGGTATCGCCAACAAGGGCGTCGGCAACGCGGGCATCGCCAACTGGGGCCTGGGCAACGCGGGTTTCGCCAACTCGGGGATCGGCAGCGCGGGCATCGGCAACTCGGGGATCGGCAGCAGCGGTATCGGGAACTAGGGACGTCGTAGGCGCCGCCCAGCCCGTGAGGTGAGAGTGGCTGACGTCCGGGCGGCGCCGGCGGGCGTGGGGCGTTTCGTGGCCGGCGCCCCCGGCCGCTCGCCCAGGCGAGCGGCACCGGGGCACGGCGTCCCCGACGCACGTGCGAGCCTCCGCCGGCGTCCGCCATCGGGGTCCGGTGGACCGATGGCGGGGCGGCGTGATGGCGCGGTAGCCGGGTGCCGGGTGGTGCCGGATGCCGAATGGGGGCGGGGGAGGCACCATGTCAGTACGGGAGGCAGTGCGTCCCGAGTACTGGACGAAGAGGTGAGCCCCAGGGCGGGTCGTCGACGGGCCGGGGCCGCCTACCGTGATCGGCACGCCTCCGAGGGGGCGAATGCCGTGGCGCGCGCGGCACCGGAGCCACTGAAGGGCGGCAAGCCCGTGACTCCGCGCCCATGCTCCCAGCATGCTGTGCCCGCGCGATTCTCGAAACCCCCGGAGCGGCGAAGGCCGGACCGGGGGTGCCGCCCGGGCGGAGGGATGAAATGACCACTCAGACGTACCTCGCCTACGACTTCCCGCTGCTGAGCGTCTTGTGGACCATGCTGGCGTTCGCCTTGTGGGTCTTGTGGTTCTTCCTGCTCTTCAAGATCATCTTCGACATCTTCCGTGACGACGACCTGAACGGCTGGGCCAAGGCGGGCTGGCTGGCCTTCGTCGTCCTGCTCCCGTTCCTCGGCGTCTTCGTCTACCTGATCGTCCGGGGCAAGGGCATGGGCCGCCGCGACCTGGAACAGGCGCGCGAGCAACGGAGGCAGATGGACACCTACGTCCGCGAGACGGCCGTCAGCCGGCCCAGCGCCGCCGAGGAACTCGCCAAGCTCGCCGCGATGCGTGATCGCGGCGACATCACCGAAGCGGACTTCCAACGGGCCAAGGAACTGGTCCTCACCGACTACGCCCCGCAGACCTCCGCGCCCCCCACCGCCTCCGCGCCCCCCACCGCCACCCCGCCTCCGGGCGACGGCCCCGCGCCGGGCTGACCGCCGGGGGGGTGGGACCGAGTCACCGCATCCCCGAGACCGCGGGGAACATCACCCTTTGGAAACGGGTTGGTGGTCCGGGCGGCGCTGCGGTCCGGGGACGTGTTCGGTGGTGCCCGGGCAGGTGGTCGGGTGAGGTGCCCGCGCCGGACGGGGTGCTGCCCGCGACGTCGGTACGAGGGGGACGCGGTGGAGCGACGGAAGGTGATCGGGATCGGGGCGGCGCTCGCGGTGCTGCCCGCCTGGTGGGGCTTGCGCCAGGTGGCGGACGGGGCCGAGGAGGACTGGCACACCGACACCGCACCGCTGGAGCGGGCGTTCCCGCTGCTGGGCCCGCTCACCGACGGCCAGTGGGTGAGCAGCCGGGACAACGACCGGGACCTGCCGTCGCCTGAGCTGGTGATCTCGGGCTTCGCCAAGCTGGCACCGGGGAAGCGTACCGAGCTGACGGCGGCCCACGCCTTCGTCTCCGAGGGGCCGGCCGATGACTTCTCTTCGTGGTTCGAGAAGCCGCTCAGGGGTCAGGGGCCGCAGGCCCCGCAGTGGATCCGGTCGCACGAGCTCGACCGTGACGACAACGGCCACACCACCCACCTGTGGTTCGACCGCCGCAGCGACGTCGTCCGCTTCTGGGCACTCGACCCGTACGGCTAGGCATGCCGCTCACGGCACGACGCCCCCGTCCTCCGGTGTCCCGGAGGCGGGGGTGTCGGCGTACGTGGGATCAGGCCCTTCGAAACCTCAGATCATGTGCGGTCGGGCGATCAGAAGGTGAGCTTGAAGTCGGTGATGGTGCCGACGTCCGCCGCTCCCTTGTCCTGGACCTTCAGCTTCCAGGTGCCGTTGGCCGCGACGGCCGAGGCGTTGACCGTGTACGTCTTGTCGAGGTTCGCCGTGGAGTCCGAGGAGGAGTTCTGCAGGCGGTACGAGGTCCCGTTGGGCGCCACGAGGTCGATCTGGAGGTCGCCGACGTAGGTGTGGGTGATCTTCACGCCGACCTTCAGGGCGCTCGGCGCGTTGCCGGTGACACCGGTGACGTTGACCGACGAGGTGACCGCGGGGCCCGGGGAGTCCGGGATGGCGACCCGGGCGGTGCTCTCGAAGACGTTGCCCGGGGTGGTGGTGCCACCGCCCGAACGGGCGCCCACGTTGACGGCGGCCCACGCGTCGGTGACGTTCTTGACCTCGGCGCTGCCGGCGCCGTACAGCTCGGTCGCCGCGGCGATCGTGCCTTCACGGGCACCCGCGTAGTCCGTGCTGGAGTTGAACTTGGTGGTGAGCGCCTTGTACCAGATCAGCTGCGCCTTGTCCCGGCCGATGCCGGTGACGGGCAGGCCGTCCGAGGTCGGCGAGTCGTAGTTGACGCCGTTGACCGTCTTGGCGCCGGAGCCCTCGGAGGCCAGGTAGAACCAGTGGTTCGCGGGGCCCGAGGAGTAGTGGACGTCGAGGCCGCCGATGCCCGAGTACCACGCGTCCTTGGAGCCGCCGTCCTTGCTCGGCTTGTCCATGTAGCGCAGCGGGGTGCCGTCGCCGTTGATGTTGATCTGCTCGCCGATGAGGTAGTTGCCCGGCGCGCTGGGGTTGTTGGCGTAGAACTCGACGGAGGTGCCCATGATGTCGGAGGTCGCCTCGTTCAGGCCACCCGACTCGTCGCTGTAGTTGAGACCGGCGGTGGCGGAGGTGACGCCGTGCGTCATCTCGTGACCGGCGACGTCCAGCGAGGTCAGCGGGTCGTTGTTGCCCGTTCCGTCGCCGTAGGTCATGCAGAAGCAGCCGTCGTCCCAGAAGGCGTTGACGTAGGCGTTTCCGTAGTGGACCCGGGAGTAGGCGGCGACGCCGTCGCCGCGGATGCCGGAGCGGCCGAGCACGTTCTTGTAGAAGTCCCAGGTGACCCCGGCGCCGTAGGCGGCGTCGGCGCCCGCGGTGGCGGCGTTGGAGTTGGCGCCGTTGCCCCAGGTGTCGGTGGTCTGGCTGAAGAGCGATCCCGTGCCGGACGTACCGTGGTTCAGGTTGTACGTCTTGTGGCTGCCGCGGCCCGTGTCGTTCAGCGTGAAGTTCGAACCGGACTTCGAGGTGCCGAGGGTGACCTGGCCGCTGTAGTGGGTGTTGCCGACACCGGTCTCGATGCCCTGCCACTGGTGGAGCTTGGCGCCGGTCTTGGCGTCGGTGATGACGTGGAGCTGGTTGGGGGTGCCGTCGTCCTGGAGGCCGCCGATGACGGTCTCGTAGGCGAGGGTGGGCACGCCCTTGGCCATCCACACGACCTTGCGGGGCGCGGCGTCGGCCTTGGTGGCCTTGGAGCCGACCGCCTTCGCGGCGTCGAGGGCCTGCGTGGAGGCGGCCGCCGGGGCGTCGGCCGGGGCGGAGGTGGAGACCCCCGCCAGCCGGGCGGGGGACGCCTTGCTGACGCTCTGCGTCGTGTTGGCCGCCGAGCGGTTGACGACCAGGTCGCCGCCGAGGACCGGGAGCCCCTCGTACGTGCGCTCGTACCGGGTGTGGGTGGTACCGTCCTGATCCTTGACCACATCGTGGACGAGGAGCTGCTCCTGGGAGGTGAGTCCGAGCTCCTTGGCCGTGGCCGCCGTGGTGCTCTGGGCCTTGGCTATGAGCTCGGCGCGCTGGGACGGGGAGAGCTGAGCGGGCAGCGCGCCCGGGTTGCGCACCGGCTGGCCCTTGGGGGCGGCGGTGTTCGCGGAACCCTCGGGCTGCGCGCTGGCGCTGCCCGCCTGGACACCTACGGTGAGCAGGGCGGCTGCCGCGAGCAGGGCACCGGTGGCGGTGGCGTTGCGGCGATGCGTGGACTTCACGCTGACTCCTTCTGCGTGTGGGGGGTTACCGGGCGACCGGGATGAGGCCGTCCGGGCAGAGCGTGCGGAGCTGGTCCGTGCTGGGGATGTGGGAGAGCGTGCCAGCGATCGCGATCTTTGTCAGGAACGCGTCAGGAATTGGCCGCATCGAGTCCGGATTTCGCCGTTCGGTGTTCGCTGAGCGGACATGTCGAGATGACGATCGGCCGGCCCGGGCGCACCCGACGGGCTGACCTGCGGCGGGACTTGCTCCGGTGAGGGGTGGATCCACTGCGGGCGTACGTCGGTGGCCGGGACGCGACGGTGGAAGCCACCCCGGAGGCGGTCGTGGGGGCGGCGTACTGCGCATTCAGGTAAAGCGTTCGGCATCAAGCGTCAAACACCCTTGTCCTGCACATGACTTGGCGGGTGTGATCTCGGAAGCCGCTCTGCGCGGCGAGCCACCCCCCCAGGGAGTCTGCAATGCATCCAGTTCGTCGTACGTGGCCGCGTGCAGCGGCCGCAACGGCCGCTGCCGCCGGTCTCGCGCTCACCGCGATGGCGGCCGCCCCACCGACCGGCGCCGCCACCGCCTCCGCGCCGCACACCTCCGCGGTCCCGCGCACCGTGGCCCGTCCGGCCATCGCGGGACACCAGCTGATCCGTTCCGTGGGCAGCCCGCTCTCCATCGAGGAGTGCCGGACCAAGTGGAAGATCGCCTGCTACACCCCGCTGCAGTACCGCGCGGCGTACAACCTGAACCCGCTGTACAAGGCGGGGATCACCGGTAAGGGCCGCACGATCGTCATCGTCGACTCCTTCGGCTCGCCGACCGTCCAGCACGACCTGGACGTCTACAGCAAGCAGTTCGGGATACCCAGCACCAAGGTCGAGGTGGTCAAGTGGGGCAACGTCCCCGCGTGGGACCCCAAGAACGCCGACATGCTGGGCTGGGCCGGCGAGACCGCCCTCGACGTGGAGATGGCGCACGCGATGGCGCCGGACGCGAAGATCGTCCTGGTCGAGACGGCGGTCGCGGAGACCGAAGGCACCACCGGCCTGCCCGAGATGATGGACGCCGAGAAGTCCCTGATCGACCGCGGCATCGGCGATGTGATCACACAGAGCTTCGGCGCGACCGAGAACACCTTCCCCGGCTTCGACAAGGGTGACTTCTCCAGCATCAAGAACCTGCGCTACGCCTTCGAGGCCGCGGCGCGCAAGCACGTCACCGTGCTCGCCTCCTCCGGCGACGGCGGAGCCACCGACTACAACGCCGACGGCAGCGCCTACTACGACCACCCCGTCAACTCCTGGCCCTCCTCGGACCCGCTGGTGACCTCCATCGGAGGAACCCAGCTGCACCTGGACGACGCGGGCAGGCGCACCGCCCCCGAGAGCGTCTACAACGACAACGGCGCGGGCGGCGGAGGCCAGTCGCACGTGTTCAAGCGCCCGGCCTTCCAGAACGGCGTCAAGAACATCGTCGGCGCGCAGCGCGGCACCCCGGACATCTCGATGGCCGCCGCGGTCGACGGCGGCGCGTGGATCTACACCAGCTACGACCCGGCGGCCACCGGCTGGGACGTCTCCGGCGGCACCAGCGAGTCCAGCCCGCTGTTCTCCGGCATCGTGGCCCTGGCCGACCAGGCCGCGGGCAAGCGCCTGGGCAACATCAACGAGGCGCTGTACCAGCTGTACGGGCGCTCGGCCTACGACCGCTCCACCGGCATCGTCGACGTCAACGACGGTACGAACAACAGCTACCAGGGCGTCACCGGCTACACCGCGGTGAACGGCTACGACATGGCCACCGGTGTCGGAACGCTGGACGCGGCCCGCTTCGTGCCGGCCCTCGCCCGCGAAGGGCGGCGCGGCTGACGGCTCGCCACCGACGGCCCGGCACGGGTGCGCTGCCGCAGCGGGCAGCGCACCCGAGCCCCCGCCGAACAATGGCAGCACGGTCGCCGAGAAGTCGATGCACACCACCGACGT
>NZ_JBEXKC010000144.1:0-9777 GCF_040609475.1 Streptomyces sp. NPDC004667
GGCGCGCAGGCGCGCCCCGAGGGCCTCCTCGCCCGGCGCCAGCAGCAGCAGTCCCCGGCCCCGGCGCAGCAGCTCCGCGGTGGTGGTGGCCCCCTCCTCCCCGACGAGGTCGACGGGGGGCAGCCGCAGCCCGAGCAGCGGGCCGTCGCCCGGTCCGACCTCGTAGCGGACGTCGAGGCCCGAGATCATCCCGGCCAGGTGGGCGCGGACGTCCTCGTGGCCGGTCAGTTCCGCGAACACCTCGCGGACCGCGTCGACCTCGGGTCCGCCCAGCAGCAGCAGCGCCTGTGTCCTGATGTTGCCCTGCACGGCCCGCCCGACGGCGTGCCGTTCCTCGTGGTAGCTGTCGAGGAGTTCCTCACCGCCGTGTCCGGTGACCGCGGCGGCCAGCTTCCAGCCCAGGTTGAAGGCGTCCTGGAGCCCGAGGTTGAGGGCCTGGCCGCCGACGGGCATCTGCTGGTGCGCCGCGTCCCCCGCGAGGAAGAGCCGGCCCCGGCGGTACCGGGCGGCCTGGCGGGAGGCGTCGTCGAAGGAGTTCACCCACAGCGGGGTGCCCTCGCCGATGTCCTCGCCGGTGATGCGCTTCCAGGTGTCGGCGACCTCCTCGAAGGAGGGCGCCGCGCCCCGGGGCCGCGCCCCGAACTCGTGCACCATCACCCGGGTCACCCCGTCGGGGCGGCGGGCCGCGACGACGAGTCCGCCCTCCAGCCGCTCGAAGCGGCGGGCGGGGACGTCGATGCCCGTCACGTCGGCCCGCAGCAGCTCGCGCCCGGCGTCGGTGCCCGGGAACGCGAAGCCGCCCAGCCGGCGCACGGCGCTGTCCTCGCCGTCGCAGCCGACCGCGTACGCGGCCCGGAAGGCCAGGGCCGTGCCGTCGGGGCCGCGCACCTCGGCGAGGACCCCGTCGCCGGTGTCGGACAGCCCGGTCAGCTCGTGGCCGCGCCGCACGTCCGCCCCCAGGTCGGCGGCCCACTGGCCGAGCAGTTCCTCCAGCCGGGCCTGCGGGACCTTCCACTGCCCGGGGTGGGGGCCCGGGAGGCCGAGGCCGAAGGGGATCCCCCCGAAGTGGCCGGCCTCCTCGCCCGGTACGTCGCCCAGGGCGTCGAGCAGACCCCGGCTGTCGAGGATCTCCATGGTGCGGGCGTGCAGGGTGGAGGCCCTGGATTCGGTGGTCGGCGCGGCGAGCCGGTCGAGGACCACCACGTCCGCGCCCGCGAGCCGGAGTTCCCCGGCGAGCAGCAGACCGACAGGGCCCGCGCCGACCACGATCACCTGGGATTCGGTGCAGTCCTGCTCGATGGCCATGGGCGTACTCCCTCTCTTGGGCCAGGCTGTGGTGGGGACGGTCCGCGTCAGGCGCTGACGAGGGCCCGGAGGCTCTCGTTGACGGCCTCGACGAGCGAACGGGGGGTGCTGTGGTCGGAGAAGACGTCGTCGTCGAGGGTGATGCCGAACTCGCGCTCGATCCGCCCGCCCGTCTCCAGGAGGGCCAGCGACTCGTAGCCCAGCGACTCGAAGTCGGTGTCGAGGATGGGGCCGCCGAGGTCGACGCCCTCGTCGGCGCCCGCGCCCTCCAGGAGGATGCGCTTGAGGTCGTCGAAGGTGAACTGCTGCTTGGACACGGAGGGTCCCTTCATCGGTCTTCCGCGGCCGGCCAGTCGCGGCCGCGGGGTACGGGGAGCTCCCGTCCGGGCCGGACGGGGGCGGGGTGGGCGGACGCCGGTGGGCGGCGTCCGTCAGTCGACGGAACGCAGCACGACGGCGGAGTTGAAGCCGCCGCGGCCGCGGGCGAGGACCAGGGCGGTCTGCACCGAGGCGGTGCGGGGCCAGGCCGTGACCAGGTCGATGTCGTAGGCGGGGGACAGGGTGACGTTGGTGGTCGGCGGGATGAGCCCCTCGCGCATGGCCAGGAGCGCCGCGGCCACGTCGACCATCCCCGCACCGGAGTTCAGCCGGCCGGTCATCGTCTTGGGCGCGGTGACCGGCACCCCCCGGGGCCCGAAGACGGCCGTGATGGCCTCGGCCTCCTCCCGGTCGAGGCGGGGGGTTCCGGCGGCGTCGGCGAAGACCACGTCGACCTCGACGGGGTGGACGCCCGCGTCGGCGAGGGCCGCGTCGATGGCCCGGCGCAGGCCGGGCTCGCGTCCGCTGCCCGGCCGCGGGTCGAGGGTGGAGGCGTGCCCGGCGAGTTCGCCGTGGACGGTGCGGGCCCCGCGGGCGCGGGCGCCGTCCTCGTCCTCCAGGATCAGCAGGGCTCCGCCCTCGCCCGGTACGTAGCCGGCGGCCGCCTCGTCGAAGGGCAGGTAGGCGCGCTCGGGTTCGGGGACGGTGGAGAGGAGTCCGCCGGCCAGGTGCGCGGCCCAGCCCAGGGAGCACAGGGAGGAGTCGAACCCGCCGGCGGCGATCAGCCGGGTGCCCTTGCGGAGCTGTCGCCGGGCGTGGGCGAGGGCGTCGAGCCCGCCCGACTGTTCGCCGACGACGACGCCCGCGGGTCCGCGCAGGTCGTGGCGGACGGAGATCTGCCCGCTGTTGACGGCGTAGAACCAGGCGAAGGACTGGTAGGCGCTGACGTGTTTGGCGCCGCGGCTCCACAGGTTGCGCAGCTCCCGCTCGCCGAACTCCATGCCCCCGGATCCGGCCGCGGTGACCACGCCCATGTCGCAGGGGTGGATGTCCCCCGGTGCCAGGCCCGCGTCGGCGAAGGCGCAGTCGGCGGCGGCGAGGGCGAGCTGGGTGACCCGGTCGGTCTGCGGGATCAGCCGCCCCGGCAGGTGCTCGGCGGGGTCGAAGCCGTGGATCTCCCCGGCCAGCCGGGCGGGGTAGGAGGAGGCGTCGAAGCGGGTGACGGGCGCGATGGCGTTCTTGCCGACCCGGGTCGCCGCCCAGAAGTCCTCCACCCCGAGCCCGCTGGGGGCGGCCACTCCGATACCGGTGACCAGGGTCCTGCTCATGCGGTCCTCCTGTCGGGGCGGGCCAGCACCATCGCGCTCTGGAACCCTCCGAACCCGCTGCCGACGGTCAGGACGGCATCGGTGCGGTGATCCCGGGCGACGAGCGGGACGTAGTCGAGGTCGCACTCGGGGTCCCGGGTGCGCAGGTTGGCGGTGGGCGGCACCACGTGGTGCTCCATCGCGAGGACGGACGCGGCGATCTCCATGGCGCCGATGGAGCCGAGCGAGTGCCCGATCATCGACTTCACCGAGCTGATCGGGGTCCGGTAGGCGTGCCGGCCGAGGGCCAGCTTGTACGCGGCGGTCTCGTGGCGGTCGTTCTGCCGGGTGCCGGAGCCGTGCGCGTTGACGTAGTCGAGGTCGGAGGGGCAGAGCCGGGCCTCGTCGAGCGCCACCGTGACGGCTTCCGCCAGTTCGCGGCCGTCGGGGCGCAGCCCGGTCATGTGGTGGGCACTGGACCGGGAGGCGTGGCCGGCGATCTCGGCGTACACGTGCGCGCCGCGCCGGCGGGCGCTCTCCAGCTCCTCCAGGACGAAGACGGCCGCGCCCTCGCCGAGGACGAAACCCTTGCGGGTGGCGTCGAAGGGCCGGGAGGCGGCTTCGGGCCGGTCGTCGTAGGAGGTCGTGGCCTTGACCGCGTCGAAGCCCGCCAGGATGAGCGGGGTGATCGGGGCGTCGGTGGCTCCGCTGACCATGATGTCGGCGACGCCCTCGCGGATCAGGTCGGCCGCGTGGGCGACGGCGTCGATCCCGGAGGTGCAGCCGGTGGAGACCACCGTGGCGGGTCCCTCCGCCCCGGCGGCCCACGCCAGTTCGGCCGCGAAGGAACTGGGCACGAACTGCTCGTACAGGTGCTCCGGTGCCCGGGTGTGGTCGACCTGGGCGAGGCGGCCGTCGTCGCCGGCCACCCGGTAGGCGCGGTCGAGTCCGCCGATCGCGCCGACGGCGGTGCCGACGCTGACCCCGGTGCGGTGGGGGTCGAGCGCGGCGAGGTCGAGGCCGCTGTCGGCGAGCGCCTCGCGCGCCGCGACCACGCCGAACTGCGCTGCCCGGTCCATGCGCCCGACCTCCTGCGGGGTCAGCCCGTGCAGGAGCGGGTCGAAGTCGGCCTCGGCGGCCACCTTGGTGCGGAAGCCGGAAGGGTCGAAGCGGGTGATCCCGCGCGTCGCCGTGCGCCCCGAACTGAGCAGGCTCCAGAAGTCGCGGCTGCCGATGCCTCCGGGCGCCAGCACCCCGAGCCCCGTGATCACTACCCGGCGAGCCACCGGTACGGCCCTCCCCTCGTGTCGGCCCGGCCGGTGCTCACTCGGAGGCCGACCAGTCGTAGAAGCGGGTGGCCATGGCGTCGGCGGGGGTCCGCCAGGTGGCCGGGTCGTAGGGCTGGATGAAGGGCAGCAGGTCGTGGCTGATCCTCATGAAGCGCGGGTCCGTACGGGATTCCTGGATGCGCCGGCCGCCGTCGTCGTCGGCGAAGTCCTGGAGGTGGAAGTAGAGGCCCTTGTACATGAACAGGCGCCGGCGCAGGGTGCCCATCCGCTCCGGCATGTCCGTCTTGTCGAACTCGGTGAACAGACGGGTCACCTGGTCCTTCGACATGCTGTCCATCCGCGCCACGATCAGGTTGCTGTGCTGCATGCGGTGTCTCTCGCTTCCGTGAGGGGAGGGCGGGGGGTCAGGCGTGGTACAGGCGGATGAAGTCGGCGACGCCGTCCGCGATCAGCGCGTCGGCTTCCTCCCGGGGCACCGGCAGCGCGCCCAGGAAGGAGCGCTGGACGACGGTGGAGGGGACCAGCAGGATGAACCGTTCCGCCGCCTGGTCGGCGTCGGGGATGTCGAGCAGGCCGCGGACCGCCAGGCGTCGCAGCCGCTGGGCCAGTTCGCGACGGGCCTGCCGGGGGCCCGCCGCCTGCCACTTCTCGACGGCCCCGGTCGGCAGCCGGCTGACCTCGGCGCTGATGTGCCGGACGATGGCGAAGTGCTCGCGGAAGGCCTCCAGCGGCGCGAGCCAGGCCCGGCCGAGGGCGATGAGGTCCGCTTCGAGGTCGGTGATCTCTTCGAGGTAGCTGTCGGCGACGGCCGCGAGGGCCGCCGCCACGGAGGCGGAGCTGTCCAGCAGGACGCCCAGCAGCAGCTGCTCGTGGTCGGGGAAGTGCAGCGCGACGGTGTCCGTCGGCACGCCCGCCTCGGCCGCGGTGGCCCCGGCGGTGCAGCGCGTCCAGCCCTCGCGGGCCAGGACCGTACGGGCGGCCCGGACGATCTCACGGCGCTCCCCGGCCGGTCCGGACGGGGCTCGCTCGATGGTTGCCAGGGGCGTTGCCATGGGTGGTCTCTCCTCGTGAGGTGCTCGGGGATGCGCGTGCGGTGCTCTTGAGGTGCCCGTCCGCGGGCAGCACGGGGCGCCGCTCCCCCGGACCGGCGCGATGGCCGTCGGGACGCGCGGTCGGGCTACGGGCGGTCGCGCTACGGGCGGTTGGGACGCGGGCGGTCGGGCTACGGGCGGTCGGGCTACGGGCCGCCGGGACGCGGGCCTTCGGAACACGGCCCGTCGGGACGTCGGGCGGGCGATGCCCGGGGGCGGCCGGCCGGCCTCATGCGGGGCCGAACCAGCGCTCCAGGGCCATCGGCAGGTCGTGGTGGCTGCCGGGCGCGGCCCAGGCCACGTACCCGTCGGGCCGGATCAGCAGTGCGGTGGTGTCGTCCGCCGGCTCGCCCCCGGACGGGCCGGAGGGGCGGGCGGTGACGATGTCGACCCGGTCGCCCCAGGCGGCGGCGCGCCGGCGCAGCCGCGGGTTGTCGGCCAGGTCCAGCAGGACGCCCCGGGCGGGGCGCAGCAGCGCGGTGGCGGAGGTCCGTCCGCCGGGCCCGTCCAGTTCCAGGCCGGGCATCCGGCGGCCCAGCAGCGGGTGGCCGCCCGCGCCGACGTCGTAGGTGATCTCCAGTCCGGTCACCATGGCCGCGAGGTGGCGGGCCACGTCCTCGTACGCCATGAGCTCGCGCAGGGAGTCGCGCAGCGGCTGCACCTCGGCGCCGCTCAGGAACAGCAGCCCCTGGGCGCGGGTGTTCATCAGCAGCCGCCTGCCGACCGGGTGCCGTTCCCCGTGGTAGGTGTCGAGCAGGGCGAGCGGCGCCCGGCCCCGGACCACGGCGGCCAGCTTCCAGCCGAGGTTGACGGCGTCCTGGATACCGGTGTTCATGCCCTGCCCGCCGGCGGGCAGGTGGATGTGCGCGGCGTCGCCCGCCAGCAGTACGCGGCCGCGCCGGTACTCGGTGACCTGCCGGGCCGCGTCTCCGAAGGCGCTCACCCACACCGGCTCGGCGGCCGAGATGTCCTCGCCGGTCAGCCGCTGCCAGGCGGCGGCGACCTCCTCGAAGGACGGCGGGGCCTCGCGCCGCCGCGGCGGGGTGCCGCGTTCGCAGACGACGATGCGGGTGGTACCGCCGGGGAGCGGACCGACCATCACCATGCCGCCGGGCAGGGTCTCGCCGATCATTCGGGGCTCGAGCTCGATGCCCTTGATGTCGGCGAGGTACATCTCCATGGTGGCGGCCGTGCCGGGGAAGTCGAAGCCGGCCGCCTTGCGCACGGTGCTGCGCCCGCCGTCGCAGCCCACCAGCCAGGCCGCGCGCAGGCTGTGGACGCCGTCAGGCCCGCGCACCTCGACCTCGACGCCGTCCTCGTCCTCGCGCAGCGCGAGGACCTCGTGGCCGCGCCGGATGTCGGCGCCCAGGCCCGTGGCCCACTCCTCCAGGTGCGTTTCGGTGACCGACTGCGGAACGGTCTTGGCCGCCTGGCAGGCTCCGTCGAGGACGCCGAAGTCGAGGGGCAGGCCGCCGAAGTGGCCGAGGGTGCTGCGTTCGATGTCGCCGAAGCGCGCGAGGATGCCGCGCTGGTCGAAGGTCTCCAGCGTGCGCGCGGTGAAGCCGAGGCCGCGCGATTCGCCCGTGCGGCGCTCCAGACGCTCCAGGACGACGACGGCGACTCCCGCCAGCCGCAGTTCGCCCGCGAGCATCATGCCCGCGGGGCCCGCGCCGACGACGATGACCGGTGCGTCCATCACGACTCCTTGAATTCGCCTCCGGAGACAGTGCACCGGATCTTGACTACAAGGTTCTTCGGACGCGAGCGGCCGTTCAATGGTGCTGGATTCAGGACTCGGTCAGGTTCCACAAGGGCCGGTCCGGTGGGTCGGGGAACGGCCAAGGGAATGTCAAGACCAGGTCAGACCGCTCCGTCCGGGCTCCGCCCGTCGCCGTGCGGACCCCGGCGGGGCGCGGCTCAGGCGCGGGCAGCGGCGCGGCGGTCGAAGCAGGCGCGGACGTCGCTCTCGCTGTAGTACGTACGGCCCGCGCGGTTGCGCCGGCGCCACCGCTCCTCGCTCGCCAGCCGGTACACGGTGCCCGTCGGGGTGTGCCACAGCTGCGCGATGTCGCCGGCGGTGAGCCAGCGTTCGGTGGCCGGCGCGGCGGCACCGGGCGCCCGCCCGGCCTCCAGGGAGTCGCTCAGCTCGCTCCACCGGTCGCTGGTCCAGCGGTGGGCCGGGTCCGCGTCGCACACGACCGCCCGGCCGGCGGTCCGGTCCGCGTCGCGGACGGACAGGGCCAGGCCTCCGGGGCAGCCGGGCTCGGGGCAGTCGCCGAGGCGGAAGGTGCGGGCCGGTTCGGGGAAGGCGGCGCGGCGTCCGGACCGGACCAGGCGGGCGATCTCCTCGGAGGCCTCCGCGGCCGCCGGGTGGGCGGCGATCCAGTCGGCGTTGCGCTGCAGGAAGGCGGTCAGGTCGGCGACGGTGCGCGGCGGTGCGGGGAACCCGCGCTCCTGTGCGACGAGGCCGCCCCAGGAGCCGAGCACGGAGACCATCCGGGCCCGTACGTCGGCCGCGGCCCCGTTGAAGGGGAGTCCGGGCAGCTCGCCGCCGCTCGTCCGCTCGCGCAGGCTGCCGGGGGTCGTACCGCCGAGGACGCGCCCGCACTCCTCGTACAGGTGCGCCAGTTCGCCGAGGCCCGCCGAGAGGTGGTCCCGGCAGGTCCGGCACAGCCGGCCGTCCCGGACCGTACGCCGACGGGGGCGGCCGTCGGCTCCGGCGCCGCGGCAGCCCTCCCCGTGACACAGTGCCGTCACCGTCATGTCGTTCCCCCCTCGGCTCGTTGCGGTGGTCTGCGTGCTCCCGCGCGGGTGCGCGGGGCGGGCCGGGCTCAGCCCTGGCCGAAGCGGAAGCCGACGCCGCGGATGGTGATGATCCATCCGGCGCCTATCTTGTTGCGCAGGGTGCTGACGTGCGTGTCCACGGTCCGGCGGGACCAGGAGTCCCCCCACACCTGCTGCATCAGCATCTTGCGGGGGATGACGGTGTCGGGATGGGACGCGAGGAGGTAGAGCATGTCGAACTCCTTGCGGGTGGTCTCGACGGGCACCCCGTCCAGCGTCACCTCGCGCGTCCCCGAGTCGATCCGCAGCGGACCGCGGGTGATGGTGGCGGCGACGGGCCGGGTGGGGCGCGCCCGGCGCATGACGGCCTCCATGCGGGCCATCAGTTCGCGGAATCCGTAGGGTTTGGCCAGGTAGTCGTCCGCGCCCGCCTGGAGGCCGAGGACCCGGTCGAGTTCGCTGCCCCGGGCGGTGACCGCTATCAGGGGGATCTCGTGGGCGGCGCGGATGCCCCGGCAGACCTCCAGGCCGTCCAGGTCGGGCAGTTCCAGGTCCAGGAGCACCAGGTCGGCGTCCACGTAGCTGCGCAGCGCCTCGCCGCCGGTACCCACGATGTCGACCTCGTGCCCGTGCCGGCGCAGACCGCGCGCCAGCGTCTCGGCCTCGGCCGAGTTGCTCTCCACGATGAGGATCCGCCACAGCGCCGACTGCGTCGGCGCGTGCTGCGGTGTTCTCTGGCCTTCGGCCGGTGAGAAACCGCCGTTCGCTCCCGCGGCGACTGTGTGAGGTTCCAGCACAGCCATGGTCCGCTGGTTCATCTGCCCCCCTCCCTCAAGCTCGGTTGGGTCAACGTCAAGAAGATACAAACCGCTGCGTCGGTTTGTCAAAGCCCACAAAACACAACCAGGCTCTCGATAAAAGGGTTAAATCGGGCCATCCCTAGGCGAAAAACCATGCAGAACAGGCCATCCAGGGGGACCCTCACCCGCTTCCAATACCAACGGGACGGTTTAATAATAGAAGGAAACTGATACAGGAGCTATGCGTGATCAAACAAGAACGCGCTGTCCGCACCCGCCGCGCACTGATCGAATCGGCGGCCAGGGTGTTCGGGCGGCGCGGGTACGCGGAGGCGACGCTGAGCATGATCAGCGTCGGAGCCGGAGTCAGCCCGGGCGCGCTGCACTTCCACTTCGAGAACAAGGCCGCGATCGCGGCGGCCGTCGAGACGGCTGCCGCGCGGGCGCTGCGCGCGGCGGCCCGGGAGGTGTACGCGCGGCGCACCTCGGCCCTCCAGGCCCTGGCGGACAGCTCCCAGGCCCTCGCCGGGCTGCTCCTGTCCGACGTGGTGGCACGGGCCGGCTTCCAGCTCAGCCGGGAGCCCACCTACCCGTCGTCGTTCGCCCTGCCCGGGGAGTGGCACGAGTACGTCCACCGGCTGCTGACGGAGGCCGCGCACGAGGACGCCCTGCTGCCCGGCCTCAACCGCCAGAGCGTCGCCACGACGGTGGTGGCCGCCACGCTCGGCTTCGAGGTGCTCGGCCGGGACGACCCCCAGTGGCTCGCCCCGCGCACGCTGGCCGGGTTCTGGCGGGTGGTCATGCCCTGTCTGGCGGCTCCGGCCACCCTGCGCGCCCTGGGCGCCGCCGGCCGCGGCTCCTGACGCGCCGGGGCGGCCCCGGC
>NZ_JBEXKC010000145.1:0-9760 GCF_040609475.1 Streptomyces sp. NPDC004667
GACGGCCCGGCTGGGGTGCGCGGCCGCCGCGGGCTGCGCACCGGTGCCCCCGCGGATCAACGGCAGCACGGTCGCCGAGATGTCGATGCACACCACCGTCGTGCGCGGCTCCCCTTTCATGGGTGAGGAGCGGGGCGTAGTGGACGAACCGTCCTTCCCGGGGCCAGGCAGGAGAGGTGGCTATCGCGCCACGCGGTGGCGGAGGTAGACGATCCCGGAGCCGAAGGTGTGGGTCTCGACGAGTTCGAGGTCCACCCGGCGTCCGTGCCGGGGAAAGAAGGGAAGGCCACCGCCGACCAGCACCGGGTACACCCTGGCCCGGTACTCGTCGATCAGACCCGACGCGGCCGCCTCGGCGGCGAGGGTCGCACCGCCGATGGCGATGTCGGCGTCCCCCGGCTCGGCCCGCAACCGCTCGATCTCCTCCGCCAGACTGCCCGAGGCCAGGCGGGCGTTGCCCTGCACCGTCGACAGGGTGGTGGAGAACACGATCTTGGGGAGCGCCTTCCAGAGGGCGGCCCACTCGCGCATCGGCCCGTCGAGCGACGGGTCCTGGTCGGCGGTCTCCCAGTACAGCATCGTCTCGTACAGCCGCCGCCCCAGCAGGTGGCAGCCGACCTGTCGGATCTCGGCGGTGACGAAGTCGAAGACCTCCTCGTCGGGCGCCGTCCAGTCGAAGCGGCCGTCCGGCCCGACGGCGTAGCCGTCGAGTGAGACGCCCAGCGAATACGTGACCCTGTGCATCGGAAGCCCTCCTCGTCGGTACGCCCGACAGTACGACCGCCGGAGCCGCAGGACCCCTCAAGGCTCGCGGGCTTCCTGTGCCGGGGCCGGGAACCGGGCGAGGGCCGGGGCTGATCCGGTCGTCGAAGAGGGTGCGTCACAGGTCCGGGTGGCGGTGTGTGGGGCGGCCGTCGAGGACGGTGAGCAGTACCGGCAGCTCGGTGAGCTCTGTGGCCGGTGTGGTGAGCGGGTCGCCGCCCAGGACGGTGAGGTCGGCGCGGTGGCCGACGGCGAGCCGGCCCGCCTCGTGTTCCTCCGCGGCCGCGTACGCGGCGTTCGCCGTCATGGCGCGGAGGGCCTCCAGGGCGGTCAGCGCCTGTTCGGGGGCGTGCGGCGGCAGGCTGAGGTTGCGGCCGGGACGGCGGTGGCGGGCCCCCGCCATGACCCCGAGCGGTGGGTAGGGGGCGATGGGCCAGTCGGAGCCGAGTACGACGGTGGCACCCGAGTCCCACAGGTCGCGGCAGCGCCAGGCGCGGGCGGCGCGTTCCTCCCCGAGGCGGCGCGACCAGTTGTCGGTGTGGTCGGCGCGGGTGAACTCGCAGCAGTGGGTGGGCTGCATGGAGGCGAGGACGCCGAGCTCGGCGAAGCGGTTCAGGGTGTCGTCGGGGACGGTTTCGATGTGCTCGATCCGGTGCCTGACCTCCCCGGCTCCGTTCCCGCCGCGGCCCCCGGTCGCGGCCCGCGCCTTCTCGACGGAGTCGAGTGCGTGCCGTACGGCCGCGTCGCCGATGGCGTGCGTGGCCGTGGGCACGCCGGCCCGGTGGAACGCGCCGATGACCTCGGTGTAGGCGGCCGGGTCGGGCCAGAAGGCGTGCGTGGACTCGCCGTGGCAGTCCGGGCGCTCCAGCCACGCGGTGCCGTTGTCGATGGTGCCGTCCATGAAGAGTTTGACGCCCGCGACGCGCCAGAGCCGGCCTCCCGTGCCCTGCCGGTCGACGAGCGCGCGCACCCCGTCCGCGTCGGTGCCCGGCTGACACCAGGGCGCGACCCGCAGCCGCAGCGGGAGTTCGCCCGCCGCGTCGAGTTCGGAGAGCAGGTCGAGGCTGCTCCCGTTGGCGTCCATGACGTGTCCGCCGGTCAGTCCGGCCGCGGCCATCGACCGCAGCACGGCGGCGAGCCGCTCCCGCTGTTCCCGGTGGGTCGGCCGGGGTGCGACGCGCTCCACGAGCTCGCAGGCCGCGTCCTCCTGGAGCAGCCCGGTCGGCCGGCCGCGCTCGTCGCACACGACCTCGGCGGACGCCTGGTCGAAGGTGCGCGGCCCGTCCACACCGGCCAGTTCCAGGGCGCGCCGGCTGGCGAGCGCGGAGTGCGCGTCGAAGAGCAGGAGGAACGCCGGGACGCCATCGAGCACGGAGTCGAAGGGGGCGGTCCCCACGGGCCGGTCGCCGAAGACGTTCGGGTCGAGCCCCCATCCGGACAGCCACTGCCCGCGCTCCAGACCCCGTACCCCGCGCGCCAGCGCCGCGCGCACCTCCGCCAGATCGCCGCAGCCCGACAGGTCGAGCCCGTGGGTGAGCTCGGCCCCCGAAACGGGGTGGAGGTGACCGTCCACGAGTCCGGGCGTGACCACGGCCCCCTTCAGGTCGACGACCTCGGCCGTGGAGTCCGCGAGCGCGCGGACCTCGCGGTCGTCGCCCAGCGCGGCGATCCGTCCGTCGGAGACCGCCAAGGCCGTCTCCGGCAGGAACGCGCCGGACACCGGGTCGAGCAGGCGGGCGGAGAGCAGGACGAGGGGCGTGCGCACAGCGGCTCCAGGGTGGTGGGGCGAAGGGGGTCGGTCAGTCGGTGGCGGCGGACGGCTCCGCAGCCGCGGCGTCGCCGGTACGGGTCTGCGTGGATCCGCCGTCGCCGGTACGGGTCCGCGTGGACGGGGTGTCGAGCAACGCGTCCGGAGGCAGGCCGAGTTCGCGTTCCGCGGTCGTCACGGCCATCCGGGTCACCGCCTCGGGGCGGTTGCTCGTGTCGGTGTTGGCGTGGGCGCCGAGGCCGTCGAGGACGACCAGGATCCGGATCGTCGTCACGTACGGGTCGTCCGCACGGAACTCACCCCGCTCGATGCCCCGTCGGAGCAGGGCCTCCAGTCGTCCGCGCCACGCGGCCTCCTGCTCGGCGACGCGCTCGCGCAGCACGGGCCGGTAGCGGCTGAGGTGGCGCGCGTTGATCCAGAGGCGGCTGATGGCGTCGTACGCGTCCCCCGACGTGCGGGCGAGGAACCGGGCCAGCTCCCGTGTGGGGGCAATCCCCTCGGTCGGTTCGGACGGCAGCAGGGCGTCCAGCTCGGCGCCGACCGCATTCCCGAACGCCTCCGCCACCAGATCCTCCACCGAGGGGAAGTAGTGGCTGATCAGGCCGGGCCTCACCACCAGCTCATCGGCGATCCGCCGCAGGGTGACGCACTCCAGCCCCTCGGTGAGCGCGACGGCCGCGGCGGCATCGACGATCTCCGCCCGCCGGGCTTCGGGGGACTTGCGGATCCGTTTGCGCTGGACGCTTGACGACATACCGAGGATGCTATTGAGTGTGCGACCAATAAGCAAGCAGGTGGGTACGCCCAGCACCCGGAGGTCCACATGGCGTCCACGATTCCCGACCCCCTTCCCGGTACGCCCAGCAGCTCCGGGGCGGCCCGGCCCGCCCCGAAGCGCGCGGGCGGGATCGAGGCGCACGGCATCGACCACATCCCCGACGCGGAACGCCACGGCCGCCCGCGCGACCTCTTCGCAGTCTGGGCCGCGGCGAACGTGAACTACCTCAGCCTGGTCGTCGGCGGCGCACTCGTCCTCATGGGGCTCAGCCTCCGGCAAGCCGTCGCCGTGATCGTGGTGGGCAACCTCTTCTGGCTGCTCACCGGACTGCTCGCCATCTCGGGCCCGGCCTCCGGCACCCCCAGCGAGGTGATCACCCGGGCCCTGTACGGCGTTCTCGGCAACCGGGTGAACAACGCGATCGGGGGCTGGCTGGTCTCCGTCTGCTACTTCGCGCTCAACCTGGCCGCCGCCGCGACCGCCGCCTTCGCCCTCGCCGAACGGGCCGGAATCACGGCGGACACCGGAGTCCGGATCGCCCTCGTCCTGGGCATCGCCGTGCTCACCCTGGCCATCAGCGTCTACGGGCACACGCTGATCGTGAAGCTCTACCTTCCGATCACCCTGGCGCTCGCCGCGGTCTTCGCCCTCGTGGCCGTCAGCGTCCTGCGGCACGCCGACTTCTCGTACCGGCCCGCCGCGCCGCTCACCGGCACCGGCCTGTGGGCCGCCCTCATCGCCGGCACCACACTGATCGCCTCGGGCCCGCTCTCGTACACGACCAGCGCGGACTTCTCCCGCTACCTGCCGCGCACCGCCTCCCGCAAGGCGATCGTGGGCTGGACCGCCCTCGGCGGCTTCCTGCCCGGCATCGCCGTCTGCTCCCTGGGCGCCTTCGCCGCCACCGCGGTCGACATGACCGACCCGCAGGACGCGCTCCAGGGGATCCTGCCCGGCTGGTTCGCCCCCGTCTTCCTCCTCGCCCTGGTCCTCGGCACCATCGCCGTCAACGCCCTCACGGCGTACAGCGCCGGGCTGGCCCTCCAGGCCGTCGGCCTGCGCATCCGCCGGTCCGTCAGCGTGCTCTTCGACGGCGCCGTCGCCGTCGCGCTCACCCTGTACGGACTGCTGGTGTCCAACCTGCTCGACACCGTCAGCAACGCCCTCCAGCTGATCGTCGTCCTGATCGGCCCCCTCATGGCCGTCTACGCCACCGACATCGTGCTGCGCCGGGGCCGCTACGACGGCGTCGCGCTCTGCGACGAGACGGCCCACAGCCCCTTCCGGTACACCGGCGGGGTCAACTGGGCAGGGGCCCTCGCCCTGTGCGCCGGTGTGGGCGTCGCGGCCCTCTGCGTCAACACCCTCTACACGGGCCCGGTCGCCGGCCTCCTGGGCGGCGTGGACCTCTCCCTGCCCGCCGGCATGGCCGTGTCGGCCGCCCTCTACGCCGTCACCATGCGGAACTCGCCCACCGTGCTCGCGGCCCGGGACCTCGCCCCGGAGGTGCCGGGACCGCTGTAGCGGCCGGCCGGGGCGCGGCCGGCGTCAGTCCGCCGGCGGTACCAGACGGGGGAAGTGGAAGGCGAGGAACTCGCGCATGATCTGCAGGGCCCGTTCCGGGGGGACCTCCGTCCCGGGATCGTCGGGGAGCCCCTCGATGTGGATGTCGTGATCGTCCGCGAAGCCGCGGATCCCTTCGAAGGCGGCCCTGCCCAGGGTGGAGAGGCTCTTGCCCACGAGCAGGGCGTCCTCGACGTACCGGGGCACGGGACGCGCGACCGGCACGGGCCAGGTGTGCGGGTCCCGCGGGGTGTTGAGGGTGAAGGCGTGGGAGATGGTCCGGGCCGCGGCGTCTCGCGCGGTGAACGGGGCACCGAGGTGCCACTGCTCGCGCAGGGTCGCGATCAGCGAGGTGTGGCGGTGCTCCTCGTTGAACACCCGGCCTCCGGCCACCCACGGGGAGACCACGACGGCCGGGACCCGGTAGCCCGAGCGGTCGAAACGGAACCCTAGCTGTCCGGCCGGGGCGGAGGGGTCGGGCGGCGGCACCGGGCCGGGTGGGACGTGGTCGTAGGTGCCGCCGGGTTCGTCCCATCCGATCAGCAGGGTCGTGTTCCACACGTTCGACCCGCTCGGCGACCGCATGGCCCTGTAGGCGTCGTAGATCCGGGCCAGGAACGCCTCGCCCCCCAGGATCGAGGACGGCGGGTCGGCGCCGCGGATCACGACGCCGTGTCCGAGGACCCGCGAGAAGGCCGGGTGGTAGTCCGCGTGCCCGAGCACCAGGCTCGGTTCGATGAACGAGAAGTCGGGGAGCCTGCCGTCGGCGGCGTCGGCCTCGAACCGGGAGAACGGCACGAAGTGCGTGTCGAAGCGGTCCTTCAGCCGTGGGTAGTGGATCAGGCCGGTGATGGAGAACCGGTCCGGCTCGGCGACGTACACCTTCCACGTCCGGCCGTGCTGTTCGAGCCGGTTGAAGATCGTCTCAGCGTCGTTGTCGAGCACCCAGTTCTTGACCGGCGAGTTCACCACGAGCCCCGAGGCCGTCGCCGCTGTCCAGAACGACCGGTTGGTGAACGTCTGGGACGGCACCTCGCTGAACCAGTGGTCGAACACGCCGAAGCCGCGCGCCAGGCCGCTCAGCACGGGGACCTGTTCCGGGGTGAAGCCGGTCATCACCTGCGCGTACTCGTCGTAGGTGGGCTGGCGGCCCAGTTCGCCGGTCAGGGTGCTGATGTAGTCGGTGACGAAGCCGTCCATCGTGGGTGCCCGGCCGGGCTCGGGCGCGTTGTACGGCGCCGAGATGTCCTCGCCGAGCTTGAAGCGGTTCCGCTCGCCGAGGATGTTGAAGAGCTGCGTGTTGGTGTGCGGATACTCCTCCCCCGTATCGGGGTCGGGGCTGTCCATGTCAGTTGCCACCGTGTACGGCACCACTTCGCGGCCGGCACCGTGCTCGGCCCATCGCGGGATCGGATTCGTGAGGTCCTTGCCGGTCACTCCCTCGAACGTCCTGCCGTCCCCGGGCCCGTAGAGCCGGCCGAGCAGGTTGTCCAGCGACCGGTTCTCGAACACCACGACCACCACGTGGTCGAGTGCGTGCTCCTTGCCCTGACTCGCCATTCCTGACCTCGGATCTCGACGGCCGTCGGCCCTCCCCCACCTTCCAGCTTGCCTCCACTCGCCCGCGCGCGCACACCGTTCGCCGGGGGAGGACTCCGCCGTCCGGCCCATCAAGGAAACCGGCCGCGGCGCCGAAGAGGATCAAGCGGAGTCGTCCCGCCATCGGGTTCCGGTACGCCTCCGCGCCCCACGCCGCCCCGCTGACGGCGGTCCCGCGAACCCCGGCCGCCGAGGCCCGGAGGAGATCCCGCATGCGCGTCCCCCTGCCCCTGACCGCTGTCGCCACCGCCGCGATCCTGCTCACCACGGTCACCGGCGCGAGTCCCGCCGCAGCACACCGCAGCCCCGACGGCGGACCCCTGACCAAGGTGTCCGACGGCGACCCCTACGCGGACTGCACCATTGGCGCGATGTCCCCCGACAGCGTCGTCTACCCGGGCACCGAGGTCGAGCCCTACCTGTCCGTCGACCCCCGCGACCCGAAGCGCGTGGTCACGGTGTTCCAGCAGGACCGCTGGAACGACGGCGGCGCCCGCGGCCTGGTGGCCGGCTGGACCACGGACGGCCACACGTTCCATCAGAGCACGCTGCCGTTCAGCCTGTGCGCCCCGGGCGGCGCGGACTACGAACGGGCAACGGATCCCTGGGTGAGCACCGGACCGGACGGCACCGTCTACGCCGGCGGTGAGGGCGTCGACTTCACGAAGAGCACGCGCACCGCCCTCCTGGCCGCGACCTCCCACGACGGCGGCCGGACCTGGCAGAACCTCACCACCACGCACGTCGACGAGCAGCCCTTCTTCAACGACAAGCCCACGCTCACCGCCGACCCGATCCGCAAGGGCACCGCCTACCAGGTCTGGAACCGCCTCGACAACGACCCGCCCGGCCCGAGTTCCCTCGACGGTCCGGGCTTCATCTCCCTCACCCGCGACGGCGGCCGCACCTGGAGCCGGGCCCGGCCGTTCGTCGAGACCAGCGGCGTGCCCAACACCCAGACCATCGGCCACCAGATCGTCGTCGACCGGCGCACCGGCACCCTGTACGACTTCTTCGACCGGATCACCTACACCGACGACCTGAGCACCGTCGCCGAAGCCCGCTACGAGATGGTCACCTCGACCGACGCCGGACGGACCTGGAGCGCCCCGGTCACCGTGGCCCGCGACACCTCCGTACCGGAGGTCGACCCGAACGACCCCACCAAGGCGCTGCGCGCCGGATCCACCCTGCCCAGCCCGGCCATCGACCCGAAGACGGGCGCCCTCTACATGGCCTACGAAGGCTCCGACTTCTCCGGCGGCAGCTTCGACTCCGTCCAACTGGTGCGCTCCACCGACGGCGGACGCACCTGGGGGAGCCCGGAGCTGATCAGCCCGGAGGGCGTGCCCGGCTTCTCCCCGTCGATCGCCGTCGACGAACGGGGCACGGTCGCGCTCACCTACTACGACCTGCGCTTCCTCAAGCCGGGCGACACCACCACCCTGCCCACCGCCTACCAGCTGGCCACCCTGCCGCACGGAGACCCGGGGCTGCGGAGCGAACGACGGATCTCACGGGTCTTCGACTGGCTGCAGGCGCCGTTCGCCGGGGGCTACTTCCTCGGCGACTACCAAGGCCTGGTGGCGGACGGCAAGGGAGTCCGGGCGGTGCTCACCGAGACCCACTCCGACGCACCCCACAACCGTACGGACGTGTACAGCGGCGTCTTCCGCACCTCGTGACCGCCCCGGTCGTGCCTTTCGGTGCTACGGCGATGCCGCCGGGAGTGTGACGCGGGTCTCCGGAAAAGGGTGACATCACGCTGTCGCACACGGCTGTGAGCATGGGCGACATGATGATCACAGACGAGGACCGCCTCGCGGAGACCCTGACCTTCAACGAGCGGTTCGAAGCCACCGCCGCGAGCCGACCGCAGCGCGCGGGAACACCGGACGCGGCCCTGCTGGCCGGCCTGCGGCGCAACCGGCTCGGCGGCGACACACCACCGGTGCGACTGCCGCAGGGGCAGGACCGCATCGTCGAAGGCGGGGTGAAGGTACGGGTCTTCAGGCCGGACCACGTCGACGGCGTGTACCTCCACATCCACGGCGGCGGCTGGATGTTCGGTTCCTCGGACGGGCAGGACGAGAGGCTGTGGCGGCTCGCCGAGCGGGCACGGCTGGCCGTGGTGAGCGTGGAGTACCGCCTCGCACCCGAACACCCCTTCCCCGCCGCGCCCGACGACTGCGAAGCGGCGGCCCGATGGCTGGTGCAGCACGCCGCGGCCGAGTTCGGCACCGAACGGCTGTTGATCGGAGGCGAATCGGCCGGAGCCCACCTCAGCGTGGTGACGCTGCTGCGCCTTCGCGACCGGCACGGCATCACCGGCGCGTTCCGGGCGGCCCACCTGCTCTTCGGCCCCTACGACCTGTCGATGACACCGAGCCAGCGATCGTTCGGCTCCCGGCGCCTGCTGAGCAACACCGACACGCTGCGGTGGACCTACGAGCAGTGCACGCCGGGCATGGGGGCGGAGCAGCGCCGCGATCCCGCCGTTTCGCCGCTCTACGCCGACCTCACAGGCCTGCCGCCGGCCCGGATCGTCGTCGGCACCGAGGATCCGCTGCTGGACGACTCGGTGTTCCTGGCCGGGCGGTGGCGAGCGGCGGGCGCGCCCGCGCAACTCGAACTCGTCGCCGGCGCCATGCACGGCTTTACCCTGTTCCCGACGACCATCACCGAGCGGCAACTGCGGCGCGAGCAGGACTTCCTCGCCGCCGCGGGACGGTAGCGTCGTCGGCATGAACCGTACGGTCCGGCTCTATGCCCTGGTGGAAGAACTGCGCGCGGTGGCGCCGCGGCCGATGACGGTCGCGGCGCTCGCCGCACGGTTCGAGGTGAGCGCGCGGACGGTGCAGCGCGACCTGCAGGCGCTGATGGAGACCGGTGTTCCGGTACGCACCACGACCGGGCGGGGCGGGGGCTGGTCCATCGACCGGGAGATGACCCTGCCCCCGATCCACTTCACCGCCGACGAAGCCTCGGCACTGGCGGTGGCCCTCGCAGCCGCCGACGCCGATGCCCGCGCCCCGTACGCCGGTGCGGTCCGTACGGCAGCCCAGAAGATCGCGGCCTCGATGACCGGTCCCGCGTCGGCGGCGGCACGGCAACTCGCCGCCCGGATCGTGGCGCAGCCCTCGTCGGCCGACGCCACGGTCCGCGCCGCGGTGGAACGGGCCCTCGGCGCGAACACGGTCCTTCGGCTGACCTACACGGACGCGGCGGGCCGCGGAAGCGACCGCGAGGTGGAACCGGCCGGGCTGCTCACCGCCGAAGGCCGGTGGTAC
>NZ_JBEXKC010000146.1:0-9715 GCF_040609475.1 Streptomyces sp. NPDC004667
CTGCCGTACTGGTCTTCACCGCGGGCCTGCTGGCCCTGGCCGCTTGCGACGCCGAGCGCTTCCTGCTCCCGCGGCGGCTGCTCTACCCGACGCTCGGACTCACCTCCGCCTGCCTGCTCGCGGCCGCGGCGGCCACCGGTCAATGGCACCGGCTGGGCGTGACGGCGGCCTGCGGAGCGGGCGGATTCGCCGTCTTCTTCGCCCTGCACCGGGTGCGGCCGGCCTGGCTCGGATTCGGCGACGTGCGCCTGGCGGGCCTGCTGGGCACCGGGCTGGGCTGGCTCGGTCCGTGGTACCTCGTCTTCGCGCTGATGGCCGGCAGCGTCGCCGGGTTGCTGGTGGGCATCACCCTCATCGCGGCCGGGCGGGCCACCCGCCGGACCCGCCTCCCGTTCGGTGTGTTCCTCGCCGCCGGAGCCGTCGCCGCCCTCCTCGTCGGCGCTCCCGTCGTCCACTGGTACGAGAACGTGAGCGACCTGAGCGCGGCGGGTGCGCCGCTCGCGACGGTCCTCCACCGGCCGTAACCACCCGGGCCCCGACGTCAGTCGCGGGCGAGCCGAGGCCACCGCCTGCCGGACCGATCGGTCGGTCGACATCGCGTCGACCACCGACGGTCCTTACTCTTGTCACCATGACGCAACCTGACCTTCCGCTGGCCGAGTGGATCGTGCTCGCACTCATGGCCGAACGACCCAGCCACGGCTTCGCCATTGCCTCCCTCACCGCGGAGGGCGCGGAGATCGGCGAGTTCTGGTACATCTCGCGCCCCATGGTCTACCGGTCGATCACGAGGCTCGTCGAGCGCGGACTGATCACGCCGGTCGGCGCCGAGGAAGGCAACCGCGGACCGCAGCGCATGATCTACGCCGCCACCCGCTCGGCCAAGACGGCGGTCGGCACGTGGCTCAGCGAACCGGTGGCCCAGCTCTTCGACGTCCGCGCCGAGCTCACGTGCAAGCTGCTGCTGCTCCAGCGTCGCGAGGCCAGCCCGGCCCGCCTGGTCGAGCGTCAACGGGTCGTCATCGACGAGATCGAGGAGTCGCTGCGCGTCAAGGAGCACACCGGCGACCACCTGACCCGCGCGATCTACGCCTGGCGGCTGGAGCACGTCCGCGCCGCGCGCCGGTTTCTCGACGCGGTCGACGTCGACGTCCACGCCGAACCGGCGCTGCCGACGGCCAAGACCGGCTGACGTCACGCCCGTGTCATCCGGACGGGCCCGGCGAGCGCGTCGTCACGCTCGCCGGGCCCGTCTCGTACGTCAGGTCCTCATGGGCGGCCGTCGTGGACGGCTCGTCGCCTACGGCACCTCGATGACCGTCTCGCAGGAGCCGCCGGACGCGACCGCGTCCGTGCCCGGGAGCGTCGCACCGCCGTTGGCGTCGCCGGCGCAGACGTCCGTGTCGCTGCCGCCGGAGAGGGTGTCGCTGCCGGCGCCACCGACCACGGTGTCGTTGCCGGAGCCACCGGAGAGGGCGTCATCGCCGGCCCCGCCCTGGACGACGTCGCTGCCGCTGCCGCCGCTGATGGCGTCGTTGCCGTCACCGCCGTCGACGTAGTCGTCACCGCTGCCGCCGGACACGGCGTCGTTGCCGCCGAACGTGCAGATCGTGTCGTTGCCGCCGTTCCCGCTGACGCTGTCGTTCCCGTTGCCGGTCACGATCACGTCGGCGCCGCTCGTGCCGTTCACGATCCCGTTGCCGGTGATCGTGGCGGCGAGACCGCGGCAGCCGGCCGAGACGCTGATCGTCACGGTCGCGACGTTCGTGTCGTCCTTGCCGTCGGTCGCCTTGTACGTGAAGCTGTCGCTCCCGACGTAGGCGCTCTCGGGCTGGTAGCCGAAGGATCCGTCGGCGTTGAGCGCCACGGTGCCGTGCGCCGGCCCGGTCACGACCGATGCCGTCAGCGTGTTGCCGTCGGGGTCCGTGTCGTTGCCCAGGACGCCGGGAGCGCCGACGACGAGCGGGGTGTCCGCCCCGATGTGGCCGTACGACTCGTTCACGGCCGTCGGCGGCCGGTTCGTCGTGTTGAGCAGCACCGACGCGTCCTTGACGTACGTCGCCGAGCTGTTGGTGTTGGCCGTGACGACGTCGGGACGCCCGTCGCCGTCGAGGTCGGCCACCGCCGTGGCCTGCGGGTTGGTGGCGCCGTCCAGCCCGAATGCGAGCGGGCTGCCGAACGCGCCGGTGCCGTCGCCTTCGAGCACGATGACCTGGTGCGAGCTGGAGCTGGAGACGACCAGGTCGACGTGGCCGTCACCGTTCAGGTCGGACACCGAAGCGGAGGTGAGGTTCGACCCCGCCGACAGGAGGCTCGCGGTACCGAACCCGCCCGCGCCGTCGCCGAGCAGGACGGCGGCGCGCCCCGGCGTGCCGGGCGCCACGATGACGGCGTCCTGCTTGCCGTCCTCGTTGACGTCGGCGAGCTTGAGCTTGGACGGCAGGGTCATGCCGGCCGAGACGCTCGTCGCCGTGCCGAAGCCCCCGTCTCCGTCGCCCAGGAGGACGGAGAGGGTGCCGGACGACGAGTTCGACGTGACGAGATCGAGGTGGCCGTCGCCGTTGAGATCGGCGGCCGCGATGCTCTGCGGGCCGGTGCCGCCGTTCAGCCCGAACCGGGTCGCCGCAGCGAACGTGCCGTCGCCGTTGCCGAGCACCACCGCGGCGTTGTTCGTGTTCGTGTTGGAGGTCGCGAGGTCCGGCTTGCCGTCCTCGTCGAAGTCGCCCACGGCGACGGCGGTCGGGAAGCGCACGACACACGGGTTGTCGCCCGTGGTGTCGCACCCGGGGATCGGGTTGAGCTGCACGGCCGTTCCGGTACCGAGAGCGCCGGTGCCGTCGCCGAGCCAGACCAGGGCGACGTTGCCGCGCGCGTCCTGGCCGATGACGTCCTTGTGGCCGTCGCCGTTGACGTCCTGGATCACCGCCGAGCCGAGGAAGAGGCTCGACGAGGTCTGCGGCGCCGCGTACTTCGTCACGGAGCCGAAGCCGCCGCCGCCCGCGCCGAGGAACACGCCGAGGCCCTCGGTGCGGATCACCGTCACGAGGTCCGGCTTCCCGTCGTCGTTGAGGTCGCCGACCGCGACGCCGGCGCTGCCGCGGCCGTTGTCGTCGAGGTTCACCGCGGTCCCGAAGGCGGTCGTGTCGGAGCCGGTCGCCGAGGCCGGGGTGGCGACCATCATGACGGTCGCTATCGCGAAGACGAGCGTCGGGACTTGGAGTCTCCGACCGCGCGTGAGGTGCCGACGTGGTGATCTGTTCATGGGTGAGGACCCTCCTCGGGGTCTGATGAAAAGGAGTGGGTGACGCGCTTCGGTAATTCGATGGCCGATGCGCGAAATGCTGTACCGGGCGTTGTCGATCCGGCAGGAATCAACGGCCCGATGGCAGGGCATCAACCGAATTAGGTAGTCAGTGACTGACAACTAATGCAGGCGTACGCGATGTGCCATTCGGCCGGCCGCGGGACGCGCAATTCGGCGGTGCTGACGCCGATGGGCAGTGGGGCGGGCGACGGGGGTCGCCGGGCCGGGACCGTCGGCGGGCGATGCCGCCCGGCCGACGGTCCACTGCCCCGTGGTGCGGATCGCCTAGTAGCCGTAGGAGGAGAGGATCGTCTGAATGGTGGTGTCGGAGTCCCACTGGCTGTTGAACAGGTCGTCCCAGGCGGCCGCCGCACCCGTGTTGCCGCCGGTCAGGGCGACGCCGAACTGCTGGATGTCTCCGTAGCCGGAGTACGCGCTCGGATTGACCTCGGTCCAGGTGTTGGGGTCATTCGACGTGGTGTTGTTCAGCGAGCTCGACGTCCAGCTCACGTTCGCGACGTTCGACTTCGCGACGAGACCCAGCTGGGTGTTCCCGCCGGCGTTCGCCGTCACCGCGCCGCGCACCTGGCTGATCCCCGATTCCAGGCGCACCTTGCATGCCGTGCCCGCGCTGTCGCACGCGCTTCCCCGGAACACGTTCTGCCCCGCCCCGCTGTCGACCCACGAGAAGCCGTTCTGGGTCAGCGCCTGCTTGGACGCCGCGCCGAACGGCGCGGAAGCCGGGTCGGCGACCGCGATCCGGTTCCCGCTCGTCCCGAGCCAGCTCACCACTGCGGAGATCGTCGTGGGCGCGCCGCCGGAGACCGGCGAGGCGTCACACCGGGGTGACTGCGCCTTGCCGTTGCCGCTGCCGTTGGCGTCGGCACCGAGCGCGAGTGGCGGAGTTGCGGCGTTGGACGGGTCATCACCCTTGGTCGAGCCCGCCCAGCTGCCGCTGCAGCTGTAGATCGCCAGGCGCCCGATCGCCACGGCGTGCCTGGTGTTGGCATCGCCGTTGCACTGGACGCTCCCGCTCGCCGTGCACGTACCGCCGTACGCGGTCGGGATGACCGCGTCCACGTTGGCGGCGTCCGCCGACAGGAACGCGTCGATGTGCAGCGGTCCGTCGACGCAGTTGTTCGACGAAGAGGGGTTGCACGTGGTGTAGGGGCCGGCGCTCTTCAGCTGCTGGCGCAGGTTGCCCGAGGTGATCCCGCGCATCGTCGACGTGTCGATCGCCGGCTTGTTCCAGAACCCGCCGACCTGCGACGCGGCGTTCGCCGTGAACGGCGTGAACCCCTCGAGCGATGCGATCTGGCCCTTCATGTCCTTCAGGGCGGGGTACATGTTGTTCGCGACGCCGACCTGCGAATCCGTCGAGGCGAACGCCGTCGGCGCCGCGGCGGTGATCAGCGCCGTCGCGAGGGCGCCCGCCGCGAATACGTTCCGTACCCGGCGCAAGGTGGCGCGGCCGGAGTTCGGGGCGCTCCAGGTGCGCCTTGACTGTCGTTGCATCTGCTACTCCTAGTCGATCTGGTCGGCGGCGGCTGGCGGACGGGCGCCCTGCGGGTGGGACCAGGAAAATGTCGAGAACTCCTGGGCATCTGCGAGGTTTCCGGCATGACAGTGCCGCATGCGCCTAGATGGTGCTCACGTGAGAACCGAGTAGTCAATCGTTGACAACCGTGCGTGCTGTGGATGTAATGCACGTATCCAAACTGCAACGGTCCTGGCGGACGTATGTCGTCGGCCGGTTGCAGGACGCAGAGAAGAGGCTGGCGGCACGATGGGCAGAGGTGTCGAATGGCACGGTTGAGCAGACTGTCGGGCTCGCGCGCGATCAGGTGGGGCGCACTGGTTCTCGCCGTGGCCGCGGTGGCGCTGGGCGTAGTGGTGTTCACACGCGGTGGCTCGGATTCGGCCACCCAGGCCAAGAGGCCCGAGCGCGAGTGGTGCACGCCGGGCACCCCGCGCAGCGCGCTCTGCCCGAACAACAAGGTGTTCGACGCGAAGGAATTCGCCACCCACGGCGACGCCTTCGATTGCATCGGGTTCGCCCATCAGGCGGACGCCCAGGCGGTCCTGCGGGCCGACCCCGGCGATCCGAACCACCTTGATGACGGAGGCGGCGTCGCGTGTCGCGGACTGCCGGAACCGCGCGACACCACACCGGTTCCCCGCGCCGCACAGTGTGGTCCCGGCGACACCCGCAGCGCGGTCTGCCCGCAGCCGGACCGGGCCTTCGACGCCCGCTACTTCCTGCGCTACGGCAACGACGCCTACGACTGCCCGGACTTCGCCAGCCAGGCGGACGCGCAGGCCGTCCTGCGCTTCGCGCCGGCCGACCCGAATCACCTTGACGGTAACGGGAAGGGCATCGCATGCCCGGACCTGCCGGGACCCAAGGACGTCAAGCCTGTGCGACGGGGAACACCGTGACGCGGCGAGGGCCCGCGCGTGCGCTCGGGCCTGACGTGACCCATCGATCGAAGGAAGCCCCGACTGCCATGACACCGGACCATCGCCTGTTCCCCCTGCGCTCCAGACGCCAGGACGGCTTCACCCTCATCGAGTTGCTCGTGGTGATCGTGATCCTGGGCGTCCTTTCCGCCATCGTGGTGTTCTCCGTCAAGGGCATCGGCGACAAGGGCCGCAAGAACGCGGTCGCCGCGGACGCGGCCACCCTGCGAACGGCGCAGGAGTCCTACTGCGCGCGGCACGGACACTACGGGACGGTCGATGACCTGAAGGCCGACGGGCTGCTGGCCGGCGAACCGGTCTACAACATGGTGGCGGTCGGCGAGGAGAACAAGTGCGGTCGGGGCGAGAAGTCGTCGTTCACGCTGTACGACACCTCGCCGATGGATCGCGGAGCGGACTCGATCCCCGTGGGCACGATTCCGGCCGACATCGCGGTCGATGAGAAGGCCAATCGCGTGTACGTCGTGGCGTCCACCCCCACCACCAGCAACGTGACCGTGATCGACGGCAAGACCGACACCCCGATCGGCTCTCCTGTCGACGTTTCCGGCGCCGTGTCGAGCGCGAGCCGGATCGCGGTCAACTCCGGCACGGGGCAGGTCTACGTCGGGGGCACGAACGGCGTCGCGATCATCGACACGGCCAACGCCAATCAGGTGACCAAGGTAGACGGCTTCTCGACGGCCGTAGCCGGCCTGGCCGTATCCCCCGAAAACGGTGAGGTCTACGTCGGCGGCGGTGGTGTGGGCATCTCGGAGGTCTTCTACATCGCGCCCGGCGCCTCGTCGGCGCTGTCGATCCCCTTCCCGTCGGGCGCTTCGGGAACCGCGACCACCTCCAACGGCATGGACTTCTCCTTCGACCCTGCGCGCCATGCGGTGTACTTCACGAAGTCGGGTACCGGTAACGGTACGAGCCCCAACACCGGCCTCTTCGCCATCTCGTCGCAGACCCACGAGGCCAGGCTCGTCATGGATTTCCCGACGAAGGGGGCCTGCGGGGCCGCCTTCGGGGAGGGGCTCCTCGGCGGCTCCGCTCGTGGCACGACCGCCGTCGATCCGAACCGCAACCTCGTCTACCTCCTTGCCAGGAGGTGCGCCCAGGACCCGGCGACTCCGAGCATGTGGAAAGCCGTCGCGACAACGATCGTCATCAACCCCGACGAACGTACGTCAAAGGCGATCGACGACCCGTACTCGGCGGGATCGTCCTTCACTCCCCAAGCCGCGGTCTACAACGCCGCGGCAGGGTCGGTCTACGTCTACTCCAGTGGTGGAACGGGTGGAGCGCAGTGCGGCGGTGCCGGGGGCCGCATCGACCGGATGGCCGGGACGACGGCCACGGGGCAGGCACCAGTCTGCGCAGTGTCAAGTGCCGCAGGCAACTCGGCGCACAGGATGGCCGTGCTGAGAAACCTCAACAGGGTCTTCGTCGCGCAGTCGAAAGCCGGCAACGCGCCCGGCGGCCTCGGGGTCGCCGACGGCACCACGCTGCTGACGCAGGCTCCGCTGGGCACGTCCCGCCCCTTCGGCCCGCTGGCCGTGAACAACACCACGGCGAAGGTGTACGCGGTCGATCCGGCGAACCGAAACGTCGCGGTGTTCCGGACGGGAACGGCTTAGGACCATGACAGACCAGTCACGCACCATCCACAGGGGCCGGGGTCGTCGGCCGCGACCGGGCCGACGTACCTCCATCGCGGCGGTCGGTGTGATCGTGGCGATCACGCTGACCGCGTGCGCCGGCAACGAAGCCCCGCAGCACACCTTCGACGTCGCTCCGTACGTACACAAGGGGCACGTGGCCGACTGCGGCGCCTTCAAGGCCCAGGCCGACGCGCAAGCGGTGCTGCGGGCGGACACGTTCGACCCGAACGGACTCGACCGGGACGGTGACGGCATCGCGTGCCCGGCCCTCCCCAAGCCGACGGACAGGAAGCCGGTCCACCGCGACTTCATGACCGACGTGGACGGCGCGCCGATCATCGAGCCGATCAAGCCGTCGCCGACGTAGCGACAGCGGAAGCGGCCATGCTCGGCACGGATGCCTCTGCCACGGGCACAGCCGGGCACGGCGCGGTATCCCGACGGCGTCGTGGGCACCGCACCGGCGGTAGCGGGACGCGTCGTGGCCGGGTCGGTTGCCGAGATGACGTCAGAACCGCGTCAAAGATCGACTTCCGCGCGGAAGGAACACGTCAAGGAGTGCTGCCGGGGCGCTCCGCTCGGCACAGACTGGTGTGGCGACGGAGCCGGACGACGGACCGGCGGCACGCGGTTGGTGGGCGGTGACCTGAACACCGCCGACGAAGTGCAGGGTCCCACCGTGGGGGTGAGGGCCGGTGCGACCGCGTGTCGGTCACCCGTTGTACAACACGTGAGCCGTCCGGCTCTCCGGTGTGGGGATACCGGGGCCGGACGGCTCGCGTGTTCGGCTCATCGGCCCGTACTCGGGGCACGCGTGCCGACGATTTCTCGGGTTGCCTCGATCGTCAGGTGACCGCGGACGTCGGGAGGTCCGGTGCTACCGGATGACCGCCCTCCACTACGGGGAGGGTGAGGACCATCGTGAGGCCGCCGCCCGGGGTGTCCTCGGCCGCGAGAGTGCCGCCGATGGCCTCGGTGAAGCCTCGGGCGACGGCGAGACCGAGGCCGACGCCGGCGCCGCGCGGGGCGTCGCCGTGGCGCTGGAACGGCTCGAAGATGCGGTTCTTGGCCTCGTCCGGGACACCGGGGCCCCGGTCGACCACCCGGAGTTCGACGCGGCTCCCCAGGGCACTCGCGGAGACGTTGACGGGCAGTCCGTGGGGGCTGTACTTGACGGCGTTCTCGACGATGTTGGCGACGGCCCGTTCCAGCAGCCCCCGGTCGACGGCGACCATCGGCAGCGTCTCGGGGATGTCGAGGTCCACGCTGTCCTCCGGTACGCCCCCCAGGGCCATGGGAACGACCTCGTCGAGGTCGGTCTCGCGGATGAGCGGGACGACGGTGCCGGTGTTGAGGCGGGACATGTCCAGGAGGTTGCCGATCAGCGCGGCGAGCCGGTCCGCGCCGTCCTCGATGCCTTCGAGCAGTTCGGCCTTGTCGTCCTCGGACCATTCGACGTCGTCGGAGCGCAGGGAGGTGACGGACGCCTTGATGCCGGCGAGCGGGGTCCGCAGGTCGTGGCTCACGGCGGCGAGCAGGGCCGTGCGGATGCGGTTGGCCTCGGCGAGTCCGCGGGACTTCTCCGCCTCGTTCACGAGGCGCTGGCGGTCGAGTACGACGGCCGCCTGAGCCGCGAAGGCGCCGAGGACCCGGCGGTCCTCGGCGGGCAGCACCCGGCCGGTCAGGGCGAGCGCCATGTTGTCGCCGATGGGCAGGTCCACGTCCGCGTCCTCGGGCCGGACGACCGTGCCGGTGCCGACGGACGCGGCCGTCGTCCAGGGGTCGACCTCGCTGCCGCGCTCCAGGAGGACCACCGACTGCATGGCGAAGGTCTCGCGCAGCCGCTCCAGGAGGGCGTCGAGGGAGTCCTCGCCGCGCAGGACGCTGCCCGCGAGGAAGGAGAGGATCTCGGACTCCGCGCGCAGACGGGCGGCCTGGTGGGTGCGCCGGGCCGCCAGGTCGACCACGGAGGCCACCGACACCGCCACGCCGACGAAGATCGCGATGGCCACGATGTTCTTCGGGTCGGAGATCGTGAACTCGTGCAGCGGCGGGGTGAAGTAGTAGTTCAGCAGCAGGGACCCGAACGCCGCCGAGGCCAGCGCGGGGAGCAGCCCGCCGAGCAGGGCCGCCGCCACGGTGAACGTGAGGAAGAGCAGCATGTCGTTCGCGAGCCCGAGCTCGGGGACGAGTCGGCTCAGCAGCACGGAGAGCAGGGCCGGGCCCGCGATGCCGGTGAGCCAGCCCCAGATGATGCGGGAGCGGCCCAGCCGGGCGCCGCGGG
>NZ_JBEXKC010000147.1:0-9358 GCF_040609475.1 Streptomyces sp. NPDC004667
CGCCCGACGTCCTTCCCGGACGTCGGGCGACCCCTTTTCCGTACCCGGACCCGCAGGACGAACGACAACGACAGGGAGACCCCGATGAAGGACATCCGCGACAGCCGCGATCTCCACGACAGCCGCGGCATCCGCACCCGGGCCGTGCACGTGGTGCACGAGCCGCCCGCCACCACGAGCCGCCCGCTGTCCGTGCCGCTCGTGCAGTCCTCCGCCTTCGCCTTCGACTCCGCCGACGAACTGGCGGGGGCCATGGCCGGCCCCGACGGCCCGTACGTCTACGGCCGTCGCGGCAATCCGACCGTACGCGCCCTGGAGCGGACCCTCGCCGACCTGGAGGGCGGGGCCTCCGCCATCGCCTTCGCCTCCGGCATGGGCGCCATCAGCGGCGTACTGCTCGCCCTGCTGCGCCCCGGCGACCGGGTGATCGCGCAGCGGTGCCTCTACGGGGGGACGTACGCGGCGCTGACCGACCTCGCCGAGCGCCACGGGATCGAGGTCACCCACATCGGCGGCGACGACGTGGCGGAGTTCGAGGCGCTCGCCGGGCCGCGGACCCGGCTGCTCCTCCTGGAGACCATCGCCAACCCCACCGGCCAGGTGCCGGACCTGCCCGGACTGCTGGCGGCGGCCCGGCGCCGCGGCGTGATCGGCGCCGTGGACAACTCGCTGGCCTCGCCGGTCCTGTGCCGCCCCGTCGAGCTCGGCGCCGACATCGTCCTGCACTCCACCACCAAGTACCTCGCCGGGCACTCCGACGTACTCGGCGGCGCGGCTGTCTTCGCCGACGACGCCCTGCGCCGCGAGGTGTGGCCGCGCACGGTCGAACTCGGCGCGTGCGCCGACCCGTTCGCCGCCTGGCTGACGCTGCGCGGGATCGCCACGCTGCCCCTGCGGATGCGCGAGCACTGTGCCAACGCCGGCCTGCTCGCCGAGCGGCTGGTCCGCCATCCGGCCGTGACGGCCGTCCACTGGCCGTGGCTGGGAACGCATCCCTCCCGCGCCCTCGCCCGCACGGTGCTCTCCGGTGGCGGCGGGCTGCTCTCCTTCGAACTGGACGGCGGCCGGGAGGCGGGCCGGGCCTTCGTCGAGGGCGTCCGGGTGGCGCGGCTCGCGCTGTCCCTGGGCGGGGTGGAGACCCTGGTGACGCATCCGGCCTCGACCTCCCACCGGGAGCTGGACGAGGGGGCGTTGGCGCGGGCCGGCATCGGTGCGGGGCTCGTGCGGATGTCGGTGGGCATCGAGGACCCCGAGGACCTGTGGCGGGACATAGAACAGGCACTGCGGTCTTCTTTTGGGTTGACAAAATAATCGACAGATTCGTAGATTGGTTCACGCCAGAGAAACACTCCTCTACGTCAAGGGGGGCGCGTGATGCGCTACTTCGAGGACTTCCGGACCGGTGACGTGCACGAGCTGGGCACCATCACCGTCACGGCGGAGGAGGTGCTGGACTTCGGCAGGCGCTTCGACCCGCAGCCCTTCCACACGGACCCGGACCTCGCCGCACAGTCACCGTTCGGCGGCCTGATCGCCAGCGGCTGGCACAGCGCCTCGATGTTCATGCGGCGCTACGTCGACGGCCTGCTCGCCTACAGCGCCTGTACCGGCTCCCCGGGCGTCGACGAGATCCGCTACCTGCGGCCGGTGCGCCCCGGGGACGTCCTCACGGCGCGCGTCGAGGTCCTCGGCTCCCGCCCCTCGCCGTTCAACCCGTCCACGGGCGTCGTCCAGCCCAAGTGCACGCTGGTGGACGGCGACGGGAACGTCGTCTTCAGCATGGTCCTGCACAGCATCTTCAAGCGGCGGCCCGCCGAGTCCGACGCCGCGCACCCCGCGTCGACCTGCGCCGCCCAGGACCCCGTCGTCCGCGTCCGCAGCCTGGCCTGAACCACCCCCCCCGTCCACCGAAGTGAAGGGAGACCTCCCGTGGAGGCCGTATCCCGCACCGCCCAGTGGACCGCCGCAGCGCGGGCCCTGGAGACCGACCGCGAGGACCGGCTGTTCGCCGATCCGTACGCGCGCACCGTCGCCGACACCATCGGCTTCGAACTGCTGGAGCGCTACGCGGGCGCCGGAACCGTACCGTTCCTCGCCATCCGCACCACCTACCTCGACCGGGCGGTCGTCCGCGCCGTCGAGGACCACGGCATCCGCCAGGTCGTGTTCCTCGCCGCCGGCATGGACACCCGCTTCTACCGGCTCCCCTGGCCCGACGGCGTCACCGTCTACGAACTGGACCGCCCCGCCCTCCTGGAGGCCAAGGCGGACATGCTCGCCGGTGAACCGGCCCCGGCCGGACGCACCCGCGTCACCGTCCCCGTCGACCTCACCGAGGACTGGACGGGCCCGCTCCAGGACGCCGGCTGGCGCCGCGACGAGCCGGTCCTGTGGGTCGTCGAGGGCCTCCTGTTCTTCCTTCCCGAGCAGGCCGTGCGCCACCTGATCACGACCCTCGCCGGACACTCCGCGCCCGGATCCGTCCTGCTCGGCGACGTCATCAGCAGGTCCGCCCTGGAGAACCCGCTGTCCCGGCCCTTCCTGAACTGCCTCAAGGAGGACGGGAACCCGTGGCTGTTCGGCACGGAGACCCCCGAGGAGCTCCTCGCCGAATGCGGCTGGGACGTACGGGAGGTCCGCCAGCCGGGGGAGGCGGGCGCAGACTTCGGCCGCTGGCCCTACCCCGTCCCCGCGCGCGCCGTCCCGCGCGTGCCCCGTTCCTTCCTGTTCACCTGTGACCTCCCGACCGCAGAGGTGAGAGCGGCATGACCGCGACCCACGACTTCCACCAGCGCGTCATCGCCGACGCCGGCGCCGCCGTCCGCGGCCTCACCGTCGCCCTCGGCGAACGCCTCGGCCTCTACCGGGCCCTCGCCGAGACCGGCCCGCTCACCCCGGCCGCCCTCGCCGCGCGCGCCGGGATCCACCCCCGCTACGCCGAGGAGTGGCTGCACGCCCAGCTGAGCGCCGGGTACGTCGAGCGCGACCCGGAGACGGACGCGTACGCTCTGCCCGCCGACCACGCCCCCGTGCTCGCCGACCCGAACGCCGTCACCTACGCCGCCGGGTTCTTCACCGCCCTCAAGGCGCTCTACGGCACCGAGGACCTGCTCGTCGACGCCTACCGCAGCGGCGAAGGCGTCGGCTGGGCCGAGCACGACCCGGCCCTGGACACCGGCATGGGCAGCTTCTTCCAGCCCACCTACGAGCACCGGCTCGTCCCCGACTGGCTGCCCGCCCTCACCGGGGTCACCGACCGGCTCGCCGCCGGCGGCACCGTCGCCGACGTGGGCTGCGGCGTCGGCCACACCACCCTGCTGATCGCCAAGGCCTTCCCGCAGGCGACCGTCCACGGCTTCGACTACTCCGAAGAGGCCATCTCCCTCGCCCGCCGGCTCGCCGAGGAGGCCGGGCTCGGCGACCGCGTCGTCTTCGACGTCGCCGCCGCCGACGACTACCCCGGCTCCGGCTACGACCTGGTCACCTTCTTCAACGCCCTGCACGACATGGGCGACCCGGTCGCCGCCGCCCGCCACGTCCACAAGTCCCTGGACGCGGACGGCACCTGGATGCTCGTCGAGTCGAACGTGTCACCCGCCGACATCGACACCCAGACCCCGGCCGCCCGCATGTTCATGGCGCTGTCCGCGGTGATGTGCCTGCCCGTGGCCGTCGCCCAGCGGGGCCCCCACGCCCTCGGCAACCACTCCGGCGAGCAGGCCTTCCGCGGCATCGCCGAAGAGGCCGGGTTCACCCGCTGGCGCCGGGCGACGGAGACCCCCGTCAACGCGGTCTACGAGGTCCGGCCGTAAGGGACCGCGCCCCCGCGCGCCCGCCGCCCCACCACACACCGAGGAGAGTCACCATGGGCGTCAGCGCCCCCCTGCCGGTCACCGACCGGTTCCTGGAGGTCCTGGAGCGGCTGAGCTCCCGCTCCATCGAGGAGTACTACAACCCCTACCAGCAGTTCCAGTGGCCCGAGAAGCTCGAAGAGGGCCGGATGTGGATGACCCCCGAGCTGCTCACCGTCTACGGAACCCCGTTCTACGACGAGCTCGGCGAGGAGGCGATCCAGCGCCTCTCCAAGTGGGAGAGCATCAACTTCTACAGCCTCAACGTGCACGGCATCCGCGAACTGCTCATCGAGGTGGTCGGCCGGATCCACATGCCCGGCTTCGAGGTGCCCTCCGACTTCTTCCACCACTTCATCGGTGAGGAGAACGAGCACATGTGGTTCTTCGCCGAGTTCTGCCGCCGCTACGGCGACAAGATCTACGGCTCCACGGCCCTGCGCGCCGACTCCGCCTGGGAACCGGAGGTGGAGAACTTCCTCGTCTTCGCCCGCATCCTGTTCTTCGAGGAACTCGTCGACCACTACAACACCCGGATGGCGCGCGACGAATCGCTGTGCCACACCATCCGCGAGGTCAACCGCATCCACCACCAGGACGAGTCCCGGCACATCGCCTTCGGCCGCGAACTGGTGTCCCTGCTCTTCGCCCGGATGCGCGAGGCCGTCCCCGCCGCCCGCCTCGCCGAGGTCGAGGCCTACCTCAAGCGGTACGTGGTCTACAGCGTCAACTCCCTCTACAACCCGCACGTCTACCGCGACGCCGGCATCGCCGACCCGATCGCCCTGCGCAACGCGCTGGTCGCCGACGAACGCCGCCGCCCCTTCGAGCGCAAGACCATCCGCAAGCCCCTCGGCTTCTTCCTGAAGACCGGGATCTTCACGGACGACACCCTGCCCGTCGTCTGAGAGGGCCGACCGCCGTCCGAGAGGTGACCCCCCCATGACCATCACGACCACCGCGAGTCCCGCGAGTCCCACGGGTCCCGGAGACACGAAGGGCCTGCCGTCCCTCGGCCCCGAAGGAACCGCCCTGCTGAGGCTGCTCGACGACACCTTCGAGCACTGGGGCGTGCGCGCGGGCGCCCGTCCGATGACCATGCCCCCGCTGCTGCCCGCCGCCGACCTGGCCCGGCTCGACTACTACGACAACTTTCCCCACCAGGCCGTCGTCGCCGCCCCGCTGAACCTGGACGTCCGCGGGAGCAGCGAGTTCTGTACCGACACCGGCTGCTTCCCCTGCGACGCGCTGGAGCCCGCCGCCCTCGGACTCCCCTCCGCGTCCTGTTACGCCGTCTACATCGACCACCAGGGCCGCCCGGCCGACGACGACGAACTCGTCACCGTGGTCGGCTGGTGCTTCCGCAAGGAGGAGCGCTACGAAGGCCTGCGCCGCCAGCTCGGCTTCCGGATGCGGGAGATCGTCGCCATCGGCACCCGGGAACACGCCGAGGCGCACCTGGCCTCCTTCACCGCGCGGATCAACTCCTTCGCCGAGGCCCTCGACCTGCCGCTGCGCCGCGAGGCCGCCTGCGACCCGTTCTTCGACAAGGGCAGCTCCAAGGCCGTCCTGCAGCGCCTGACCCCGGTCAAGCACGAGTTCCTGTACGAGGACCTCGCGATCGCCTCCGTCAACACCCACCGCAACTTCTTCGGCGACCGGTGCGACATCCCCCTCGCCTCCGGCGCGGGCCCGGCGTTCACCAGCTGCGTCGCCTTCGGCCTGGAGCGCTGGCTGTCCGCGCTCACCCGACGCCACGGCAGCTGGGGCGCGGCGACCGCCGCGGTCCTGAAGGCGAACGCGGCCGGGCCGGCGATCTGACGTGCGGACCCGACCCGTCGCCCCGACGGCGGGCGGCCCGGGCTGGGCGAACCTCGGCATGGACATCGTGTCCGTCACCCGTGTCCGCCGGCTCCTCACCCTCTACGGCGAGGACTTCTTCCGGCGCATGCTCACCCCCGGCGAACTCGCCGACTGCCGCACCTCCGCCAGGCTCGACGTCCTGGGCCTGTGCGGGCGGATCGCCGCCAAGGAGGCGGCGTTCAAGACCCTGCGCGTCCGGGCCGTGTTCCTGCCCTGGCTGGACATCGTCGTGCGCCGCTCCGAGGGCGGCTGGCCGCTCGTGGAACTCCGCGGCCCGGCGGCGGCGATGGCCGCCGAGTCCGGCATCGCCGAGGTCACCGTGACCATCAGCCACGACGTGGACTACGCGGTCGCGGTCGCCACCCCGGTGCTGGAGCCCGGCCCACCGGAAACACCCGCACACCCCGTTCCTTCCGCACAGCCCGCACAGCCCGCACAGCCCGCACAGCCCGCTCGGCCCGGTCCGGCCGGCACCCCCACCGCACCCCGCACCCCAAGGAGAGACACCATGTCCGACGGTCTGCAGTTCATGAAGAACTGGCTCCTCGCCCGCCACGAGGAGCTCGACGACATCGCTCCCGACCTGGACCTCATCGAGAACCGGCTCATCGACTCGCTGTCCTTCGTCGAGTTCGTCTTCCTGCTGGAACAGCACAGCGGACGGTCCATCCAGATGGAGACCCTGGAGGTCGACGAGATCCGCACCTTCGCCGCCATCGAGACGCACTTCTTCACCGCCGAGGCGGTGCAGGCATGAGCAAGCGGCTGTTCACCTCCGAGTCCGTCACCGAAGGACATCCCGACAAGATCGCCGACCGGATCAGCGACACCGTCCTCGACGCCCTGCTGCGCGAGGACCCGGCCTCCCGCGTGGCCGTCGAGACGCTCATCACCACCGGCCAGGTCCACATCGCCGGCGAGGTGACGACGACGGCCTACGCGCCGATCGCCGAACTCGTCCGCGGAGCCATCCTCGACATCGGCTACGACTCCTCCAAGAAGGGCTTCGACGGCGCCTCCTGCGGTGTGTCGGTGTCCATCGGCGGGCAGTCGTCCGACATCGCGCAGGGCGTGGACACGGCGTACGAGAGCCGGATCGAGGGTGGCGACGCCGCAGGTGAGGCGGGTGACGAGCTCGACCGGCAGGGCGCCGGCGACCAGGGCCTGATGTTCGGCTACGCCTGCGACGAGACGCCCGAGCTGATGCCGCTGCCCATCCACCTCGCGCACCGCCTCTCGCGCCGCCTGACCCAGGTCCGCAAGGAGGGCACCGTCCCCTACCTGCGGCCCGACGGCAAGACGCAGGTCACCATCGAGTACGACGGCGACCAGCCCGTCCGCCTCGACACCGTCGTCGTCTCCTCGCAGCACGCCGCCGACATCGACCTGGACTCGCTGCTCGCCCCGGACATCCGCGAGTTCGTCGTGGAGCCGGTGCTGGCCCAGCTCGTCGAGGACGGCATCAAGCTGGACACCGAGGGCTACCGGCTGCTGGTGAACCCGACCGGCCGCTTCGAGATCGGCGGCCCGATGGGCGACGCCGGCCTCACCGGCCGCAAGATCATCATCGATACGTACGGGGGCTACGCCCGCCACGGCGGCGGCGCCTTCTCGGGCAAGGACCCGTCGAAGGTCGACCGCTCCGCCGCGTACGCGATGCGCTGGGTCGCCAAGAACGTGGTCGCCGCCGGTCTGGCCGCCCGCTGCGAGGTCCAGGTCGCCTACGCCATCGGCAAGGCCGAGCCCGTCGGCCTCTTCGTCGAGACCTTCGGCACCGCCACCCTGCCCGACGGGCGCATCCAGGACGCCATCGGCGAGGTCTTCGACCTCCGCCCCGCCGCGATCATCCGCGACCTGGACCTGCTGCGCCCGATCTACGCCCAGACCGCCGCCTACGGCCACTTCGGCCGCGAGCTGCCGGACTTCACCTGGGAGCGCACCGACCGCGTCCACGCGCTGCGCAAGGCCGCCGGGGTCTGACATGCGCATCGCTGTCACGGGATCCATCGCGACCGACCACCTGTTGACCTTCCCCGGCCGGTTCGCCGAACAGCTGCTGGCGGACCGGCTGGACCGGGTCTCACTGTCGTTCCTCGCCGACGGACTGGAAGTGCGGCGGGGCGGAGTGGCGGCGAACATCGCGTTCGGCCTGGGCGTGCTGGGACTGCACCCCCTGCTGGTGGGCGCCGTGGGCGCGGACTTCGAACCGTACCGGGTGTGGCTGAAGGACCACGGCGTGGACACCGGCTCCGTCCGCGTGAGCGACACCCGCCACACCGCCCGGTTCGTCTGCACCACGGACGCCGACCAGAACCAGATCGCCACCTTCTACGCGGGCGCCATGGCCGAGGCCCGTGAGATCGACCTCCGGGAGGTCCTCGCCCGCGGCGGCCGCCCCGACCTGGTGCTGATCTCACCGGACGACCCCGAGGCCATGCTCCGCCACACCCACACCTGCCGTGCCCTGGACGTCCCCTTCGCCTCCGACCCCTCGCAGCAGCTGGCCCGGCTGACCCGGGACGAGGTGCGGGACCTCATCGACGGCGCGCACCGGCTGTTCACCAACGAGTACGAGTCCGCCCTGCTGTGCGAGCGCTCCGGCCTCACCGAGGACGAGGTCCTGAGCCGGGTCGGCTCCTGGATCACCACCCACGGCGAAGCCGGCGTACGGATCCGCGCCGAGGACCGCGAGCCGCTGACCGTGCCCGCCGTGCCGGTACCGGAGGTCGTCGACCCCACCGGCGTCGGCGACGCGTTCCGGGCCGGCTTCCTCGCCGGTACGGCGTGGGGCGTCCCCGAGCGGTACGCGGCCCAGCTGGGCTGCGCCGTCGCCGCGACCGTCCTCGGCCACACCGGCACCCAGGAGTACCACCTGTCCCGGGAACCCCTGCTCGCCGCACTGCGGTCCGCGTACGGCCCGGCGAGCGCGACGGAACTGGCCGCGCACCTGAGGAGGCTGCGATGAGACGTTCACTGCGCGCGGAGCTCGCCACCCGCGTGGTCGTCGCGGACGGCGCCATGGGCACGATGCTCCAGGCCGCCGACCCGACGCTGGACGACTTCCTCGGGCTGGAGGGCTGCAACGAGATCCTCAACCTCACGCGCCCCGACATCGTCCGGTCCGTGCACGACGAGTACTTCGCGGTGGGCGTGGACTGCGTCGAGACCAACACCTTCGGCACGAACCTGGCGGCCCTCGCCGAATACGGCGTCGAGGAGCAGGTCTACGAGCTCTCCGAGGCCGGCGCCCGGATCGCCCGCGAGTCGGCGGACGCCTTCACCGCGCGGGACGGCCGGCCCCGCTGGGTGCTGGGTTCCATGGGCCCCGGCACCAAGCTGCCCACCCTCGGCCACGTGGGGTACGAGCCCCTGCGCGAGGCCTACCAGCAGAACGCGGAGGGCCTGATCCGCGGTGGCGCGGACGCCCTCCTGGTGGAGACCACCCAGGACCTGCTCCAGACCAAGGCGGCCGTCATCGGCGCCCGCCGCGCGATGGACTGGTGCGGCGCGGGGGACCTGCCCCTGATCGTGCAGGTGACGGTGGAAGCGACCGGCACGATGCTGCTGGGTTCGGAGATCGGGGCCGCGCTGACGGCGCTGGAGCCGCTGGGCATCGACATGATCGGTCTGAACTGCGCGACGGG
>NZ_JBEXKC010000148.1:0-9325 GCF_040609475.1 Streptomyces sp. NPDC004667
GGCGGGTGCCGGGGCAGGGTTCCCGTACGCCCGTCTCCGCGGCTCGCGTGCCGGCTCCCCGGGCTCCGGCCCCGGTCGGACCGGTCACGTGTCCGGCGTCGGCGGCGCGGCGGGCCGGTCGCGCCCGGGGAACTCTGCCCCCGCCACTGCCCTTTCGGGCAGCCCTCGCCAAATGGCGGTGCCGAAGGCCTCTTTGACGGGCGTGACGGATCCCGGGCGGGTCGTCGAGAACGCCCCGTCCCGGAGTCCGGTGCCGGGGCTCCGATGACGTTCCGTAGGATCTGGATCAACCCGGCCGTCAACTGTGCTGCTCGGCAACCCAGTCGGCGGCCGTGGGGTACCCCGACCAGTACCCGACCGATCGAGGATCAACGTGCACCTCCCCATGAACCGACGTCTGGCCGTCAGCGCCGCCCTCCTGGCCGTCGTGGCCGGTGTGGCGCCGGCCACCGCCGCCCAGGCCGCTCCGGCCGTTTCCGCCGAGGCGGCCCAGAACGCCGGGACCGCCCTGCCGGCGCCCGATCTGGAGGCCCTGCAGGCCGCGTTGCAGAACACCCTGGCCGCGGGGGCGCCCGGGGCGATGGCCCGGATCAGTGGTGTGGACGGGGTCCAGACCAAGACGGCGGGCGTCCGCGACAAGGTCAGCGGCGCCGCCATGGACACCGACGCCCGCTTCCGGATCGGCAGCGTCACCAAGACCTTCTCGTCCGTCGTCCTGCTCCAGCTGGTGGCGGAGAAGAAGATCGAGCTGGACCAGCCGGTCAACCACTACCTGCCGGGGCTGCTGCCGGACGACCGGATCACGGTCCGTCACCTGATGACCCACCGCAGCGGGCTGTCCGACTACACGAACGCCATGTTCAACAACACCGTGCCCGGCTTCGAGGCCGTGCGCAACAAGGTGTTCAGCTACCAGGAGCTGGTGCAGCTCTCGCTGAACGAGCCCCGCACGGGGGAGCCGGGCGCCGCGTACAGCTACTCGAACACCAACTTCGTCGTCGTCGGCATGCTCATCGAGAAGGCGACCGGGAACCCGGTCGTCAAGGAGTACGACCGTCGCATCATCAAGCCCCTGAAGCTCCGCAACACCTCCTACGTGCACCCGGACACGAAGATCAAGGGCCTGCACGCCAACGGCTACCTGCACCCGGACGAGGCCGGTGCGCCGCTGGTCGACTCCACCGAGCAGACGGTGTCCTGGGCCCAGTCCGCCGGGGCGATGATCTCCAGCGCGGCCGACCTCAACACCTTCACCTCGGCCCTGGTGACGGGCAGGCTGCTCCCGCCGCAGATGCTGGACCAGATGCTCACCATGACCCCGACCGACGCGACCAACACGCGCTTCTACGGGCTGGGCCTGCGCCGGTACGACCTGTCCTGCGGCACCTCCGTCTACGGCCACACGGGCACCGTGCAGGGCTTCTACACGTACGCCTTCTCCACCCGTGACGGCAAGCGCAGCCTGGCCGCGATGGCGAACACCTCGAACCGGGGTTCGGCGAACACCGCGCTCGGCGGCACCCTCGAAGCGGCCTTCTGCGGCAAGAAGCCGGTGAAGGCGAACGCGCGCGGCTTCGCGGCCACCGCCCCGGCCAACGCCACGGCCCCGGCCCCGGCCGACGTGGACCTGCCGGAGCGCAACGCCCGCTGATCCGCGAGCGCCCGTGCCACCGTGCCGCCCGTGCCGTCCCCCGGACGGCGCGGGCGGTACGGGTGCGGCGGCGCCCGGTGGTGTGGTGCCGGACCGCCCGATCGCCGGACTGGCAGGATGGCGGCATGGAACGTGTGCTTGGAATCGGTGGACACTTCATGCGGGCCGCCGACCCGGTGGCCCTGGGCGCGTGGTACCGCGAACGCCTGGGTCTGGACGCCGACGAGAACGGCCTGTGGAGTCAGAGCGCCGGTCCGACGGTGTTCGCGACCTTCGAGTCCGGGACCGACTACTTCGGTTCCCCCACCCAGCAGACCATGCTCAACTTCCGGGTCCGCGACCTGGACGCGATGCTCGCGCAACTGCGCGCAGCGGGCGCGGACGTGGCCGAGGAGACGCAGGAGATGGAGGGTGTCGGCCGGTTCGGCTGGGTCACCGACCCGGAGGGCAACCGGATCGAGCTGTGGCAGCCCGCCTGACCCGGACGGTCCCGCCATCGGGTTCCACGAGGCCTTCCCCGGGCGCGTGTCCGGCCGCGGGGGCCGGTACGACCCGGGCCGACGAGGCGGCGTCGAGGGCGTCCAGCCGCAGCGCGCTGTAGCGCCGTCGTACGACGGACAGGCCCGCGACCGCCGTTCCGAGGGCGAGCCATCCGGCGGGTCCGGCCGTCATCACGGCGCCCGTGGCGGGCGGCGGCCCAACCGCGGCCTAACCGTGCCCGGACTGCTGGTAGAGGTGTTGTGCGAAGGCGCCGAGTGCTGTTCCGTAGCTCGCTTCCGCGTCACCGCTGATGTTCACCGCGACGACGCTGCCCTCGGCGGGGTCGCCCGAAAGGTAAGGGCCGCCGCTCGACCCCGTCCCCATCAGGCAGGGGATGCGCAACAGGGCCGTTCCGGCCGCCCGGGTGGTGACGCCCGAGCAGTACAGGACCCGGTTCGTGTACGGGTAGCCGAAGAAGTGCGCTTCCGCGCCCGGTTCCGCGGTGAAGGAGATCGGCTGGGCACCGGAGAACTCCGAGATGTTCCGCCCGTCGGGGCCCGCGTTCATCTCCAGCATGGCGACGTCCCGTCCGTACTTCTGCCAGTCCTCGGCCATCCGTACACGGCGCACCGTGAAGCCGCCGGCCGGCCCCTCTCCGTCCTGGTACCCCGGAACGAAGTAGAGGTCCTCGTCCCAGGTGGCCTCGCCCGCCGGAGCGCCTTCGGACGGTGTCCTGACGCAGTGCGCGGCGGTGATCACGGTGCGGAGGCCGACGACGGTTGCCGTGCAGGCGCCGGAGCTGCCATCCGCGCCCGAGGCGTACAACCGGCCGACCGTACGGTCTATCGAGCCGCCGCCCCTCCACGCGGGCTGGACCAGGTCGTCCTTGGCGTCCGTGCGGGCCACGGCCGCGATGCCGCCGCCGGTCCAGCGGGCCTCGGCCGCGCGGCGGCCCTCCTCGCCGGTGGCCTCGTCGTGGACCACGATGCGCGTGTCGGCGGGAGGCGGGCCGTCGCGTTCCGCCGTCGCCGCCGGGACGCAGCCCGTGGCCCCCCACAGGGTGAGGACAGCCCCGGCTGCCGCTCCCCGTGCACGTGTCTTCCCCATGCCCCTGATGTCCCTTGTTCCGGTTCTCGTGCCCGCCCCGGGCACGTGGAGGTACCGACGCGTGGTGCCGTCGCCGCCCTCAGAGGGTGATCCAGTACCGCCGCTTGGGGCCGACGAGGGTGTCGCGGACGTCCTCCAGGAGGCCCCCGCCCCGCTCGATGGTGCGCACGGAGGCGTCGTTCCCGGGGTCGCAGGTCAGCAGGACCCGGTCCATCCCCAGGACGCGCGCCTCGTGGAGGACCTCGCGCAGTGCCCAGCCCGCGAGCCCGCGCCCGCGGGCGGAGGGGCGGACGCTGTAGCCGATGTGGCCCCCGGCGTCGAGGAGGAAGCCGTTGAGGTAGTGGCGCAGGTCGATGGCGCCGAGGTAGGTGTCGCCGTCGGCGATCCACCAGTACGTCGCGTGGACGCGGCCCTGCTCGACCGGCGCCGTGCGGTCCCCGTAGCCGTGCAGCCGCCGGGTCCAGGCGGCGAAGCCTTCCGGGCTGTCCACGTCGTCCTCGCGGCCCAGGCCGGCGCCGTCCATGTGGGCGTCCGGCCCCCACTCCTCCTGGGCGCGGAGCCAGGAGGCCCGGAGACGGGTGGTGGGGGCGATCAGCTCGGGCATGCCCTGGACGGTAACAGTCGGATGATCCGACTGTTCAATCCGGCCGACGGGATCAGCGTCCCGGACCGTAGGCGGCCCACCGAGTGAGGGCGAAGCCCTCGCCCTCCGCGCGGACCTCCACGGCCCCCGGCCCGCCGAAGTGCGCGGGGACGACCAGTTCCCGTTCGGCGGCGGCGCGGGCGAGGATCCGGCGGCGGGTGGCGGCCGCCTGCGCCGGGTCCATGCAGAAGCAGCTGTTGTGGGAGGGGTCGAGGATCTGGACCGGGCTGTGCAGGAGGTCACCGACGAAGACCGCCCGCTCGCCACCGGAGTCCAGGCGCAGCACCGAGGAGCCGGGGGTGTGGCCGGGGGCGGCTTCGAGGGTGAGGTGCCCGTCGATGCGGTGGGAGCCCTCCCAGAGGACGGCCTGGCCGGCCCGGTGGACGGGCGCGACGCTGTCCTCGTAGATCAGCCGGTCGTCCTCCCGGACCCCGCCGCCGTAGCCGCCCCGCGGGCCGAAGTGGAAGTCGTCGGCGGCCGGCACGAGGTACCGGGCGTTGGGGAAGGTGGGCACCCACTCCCCCGCCTCGTCCCGGGTGTTCCAGCCGACGTGGTCGCCGTGGACGTGGGTGTTGACGACCACGTCGACCTCCTCGGGACTGACCCCGGCACGGTCGAGGGCGCCGAGGAAGTCCCCCTGCCACTGGTGGAAGCGCGGTGAGGTGGGCCGCTCGCGGCCGTTGCCCACCCCGGTGTCGATCAGGACCGTACGGCCGCCGCTGCGCAGGACCCAGCTCTGCAGGGCCATCACGGCGAGGTCCTCCTCCGGCTGCCAGTGGTCGGGCGCCAGCCAGTCCTCGTTCTCCTTCCACATCCGCTCCCCGGCCGTGGGCACGAGCCCGAGCGAGGGGACGAAGGGCCCCTGCCACTCGACGACCCGGATGACCTCGACGTCCCCGAACACCATGCTCTGCTTGCTCTCGTTCTCCATGGACCCGACTCTACGGAGGGCCGGTTGAGTGGCTCAATGCCCCCTCGGCTCATGGGGATACGCGTGCGTCTCACGTCTTGACGCCTGTGGGTAGCCTGGACGGATGGACGTGGTGAGCGACGCTATCTCGGCCGTACGCATCGGGCGGCCCTCCTCCGACCGGGTGCGGATCGGCGGCAGGTGGTGCGCGCGCTTCGCACCCTACGAGGGTGCCGGGTTCCACGTGGTGCTCCAGGGCGGCTGCTGGCTGCTGCCCGACGACGGTGCGCCGGTCGCCCTCGGCGCGGGTGACGCGGTGCTGCTGCCGCACGGCGCGGGGCACGTGATCGCCGACGGGCCCGCCGACGCGGAGGCCGTGGCGCGGGCGGTGCCCTTCGAGGAGGCCGTGGCGCGCAGGCGGGGGCGGGAGCCGCTATCCGGAGCCGGGGACGGGCCGGGGGACGGGCCGGGGGCGGTGGAGATGCTGTGCGGCAAGTACCGGCTCGACCGGAGCCTCACGCACCCGCTGATGGCCGAACTCCCCCAGGTCGTCCACCTGCCGAACCGGGTCGGCAGCCACCCGGAACTCCGGTCCGCCATCGACCTGTTGGGGCGGGAGATGGACGAGCGGCAGCCCGGCGCGTGCATCGCGGTGCCCAGCCTGCTCGACCTGCTCCTCGTCTACATGATCCGCTCCTGGATGGTCGCCGAGGGCACCCCGGGGACCTGGCCGGCCGTCCTGGGCGACCCGGTCACGGCCGCCGCGCTGCGGGCGCTGCACTCGGACCCGGCCGCCGCGTGGACCACCGAGCGGCTGGCCGCCGAGGCGGGGGTGTCGCGCCCCACCCTGGCCAGGCGGTTCACCTCCCTGGTCGGCCGCCCGCCGATGGCCTACCTCACCTGGTGGCGGCTGAACCTCGCCGCGACCCTGCTCAGGGACTCCGACGACCCCCTGGCCACCGTCGCGCGCCGCGTCGGCTACGCCACCCCGTACGCCCTCTCGCACGCCTTCAACCGCGAGTTCGGCACCACGCCCGGCCGCTACCGCACCCTGGCGGGCCCGCCCTGAGCACGGGCCGCCGCCCGGCGGGAGCGGTGGCCGTGGGCACCACAGCCGGGGGCGCGAGTGTGGGGGCGGGCCACATCGGAACGGGGCGCCCGGGGCCCTAGCGTGCCGTGCATGACTAGCGGATTCACCACCGCACTCGGTGGAACGGCGGGCGGGGGCGCGGGAGCGGACCTCGCGGGGCGCGTGGCGATGGTGACCGGCGGGGGCGGGGGCATCGGGCGGGCCTGCGCGGTGGCGCTGGCCGCCGCGGGGGCCCTCGTACACGTCGTGGACGTCGACGGGCGGGCCGCCGCGGCGGTGGCGGAACAGGTCGGGGGGCGGGCCCACACGGCCGACCTGGCCGACCCCGCCGCCGTCGAGGGGCTGCCCTCGGCGGTCGACGTCCTCGTCAACAACGCGGGGCTCCAACACCTCTCGCCCATAGAGGAGTTCCCGCCGGAGCGGTTCGAGACGCTGCAACGGGTGATGGTCACCGCCCCGTTCCTGTTGCTGCGCCGGACCCTGCCGCACATGTACGGGCGCGGCTGGGGACGGGTGGTCAACATCTCCAGCGTGCACGGGCTGCGGGCCAGCCCCTTCAAGTCCGGCTACGTGACCGCCAAGCACGCCCTGGAGGGGCTCAGCAAGGTCACCGCCCTCGAAGGGGCCGCGCGGGGGGTGACCAGCAACTGCGTGAACCCGGGGTACGTGCGCACACCGCTGGTGGAGCGGCAGATCGCCGCACAGGCCGAGGTCCACGGCATCCCGCCGGAGCGGGTCGTCGGGGAGGTGCTGCTGCGCGGGTCGGCGATCAAGCGGCTGATCGAACCGGAGGAGGTGGCGTCGGTCGCCCTGTGGCTCTGCGGCCCGCACACCGCCCACGTCACCGGCTCGTCCTTCCCCATGGACGGCGGCTGGACCGCCGCGTGAGGCGCGGCGCGGGCGGGCGCGCGGGGGGACCGGCGCCGGCCTCGCGCCGGTGTCAGCGGACCCAGCCGCCGGTCAGCTCCTGGACGGCGGACCCGTCCGCGTCGGCCAGCTTCGGGGCCACGAACGCGCGGGCCCAGTCCGAGGTCTGCACCCGGAACGGGGGCCGGTCGGCGGTCAGGGCGTCCACGATCGGGCGGGCGGCCTCGGCCGGGGTCTGGGCCCCGGCGAAGGACTGCGTCGTGCGCGCGACGTACGCCTGGAGGGCGTCGCCGTACGGGCCGGCCGCGGCCACCATCGCCGGTACGTCCACGCCGATGCTGGCCACGAACTCGCTGGCCACCGCGCCGGGCTCGACGACGGTGACGTCGACGCCGACCGTGGCCGCGACCGGGGCGAGGGACTCCATGAACCCCTCGACGGCGAACTTGGCGGCGCAGTAGGCCTCGTTGAAGGGCTGACCGATGACACCGCCGACGCTGGTGACCGTGATCACGCGGCCCCGGGAGGCGCGCAGGTGCGGCAGGGCCGCGCGGGTGACCTGGACGACGCCGAAGAAGTTGACCTCCATCGTGGCGCGGACGTCCTCGACCGTGCCCTGCTCGATCGTGCCGACCCGGCCGGCGCCCGCGTTGTTGACGACCGCGTCGAGGCGGCCGTACCGCGCGAGCACCTCCTCCAGGCAGGCGTCGATGGAGGCGGCGTCGACCACGTCCAGGCGCATGACGTCGACGAGGTCCTCGACCCCGGCCGCCGCGGCCGCGGCGCGCAGCGGTGCGTCCTTGGCGGTGTCGCGCATGGTGGCGACGACCTGCCATCCGGCCTCGGCGGCGGCGACCGCGGCGGCCAGGCCGATGCCCGAGGAGGTGCCGGTGACGAGGACGGTACGGGGGGCGTGCTGCGTGGTCATGGGGTGCTCCGGGGGTGGGGCGGGGACGGCGCCGAGGGACGGGCCGGTGCGCACAGGTTTATGTGCGTGCACACACACCATAGAGATATGTGCGCGCACACGCAAACGGGTAGGCTCTCCCCATGGCTCGCACCGACCTCACCCTGGGTGAACTGACCCCTCGCGATCATGCCTTCTACGGTCTGATCTGGGCGGGCACCACGCTCTCGGCCCGCATCGACCAGGCCCTGTCCCGGGCCCACGAGCTGCCGCTCTCCTGGTTCGAGGTGATGCTCTGGCTGAGCGCGCAGCGCGAACCGGTCGCCGCCTCCGCCCTGGGCTCCAAGACGCTCCTCAGCCGGAGCCAGGTCTCCCGGGTGGTCGACCAGCTCCAGGCACGGGGCCTGGTGGAGCGCCTCCCCTCCCCCACGGACGCCCGTTCCGTCTCCGTGGCCCTCACCCCCGCCGGGCGCACGGCCTTCGCCGAGGCCGACGCCACCCGTCGCGAGGCGCTGCGGGAGGTCTTCGACGAACGGCTCGACGACGAGGACATCCGGGCCCTGGAAACGGTCTGGGCGAAGCTCAAGGCCAAGTGAGCGGCGGGCGGACCCGGTGAGCCGTCGGCCGCGGGGGCCTCAGCCGTCGAGGCCGTCCTCGCGCACCCGGCGGGCCAGGTCCGTCTTGGTGTACGTCGGCCGGCCCGCGCGCCGGTACTTCTCCTTGACCTGGTCGAGGTAGTACTTCGCGGTGTTCGGGCTGATCCGGGCGCGCCGGGCGGTCGCCTTCAGGGTCAGCCCCGAGGCGTAGTCCAGGAGCACCTGGCGCTCCCGGGGCGCCAGCCTCGGCCGGTCCGGGCGGGTGTCGTGCGCCCAGGCGAAGGCCAGCTCGGGCGAGTGGGCCGTGCCGCCCCCGGCCACCGTCTCGACGGCCGCGACCAGGGTGTCCAGGTCGTGGTCCTTGGTCAGGTAGCCGTCCGCGCCCGCCGCCACCACCGCCACGATCCGGGCCCGGTCGGCCACCGTACTGATCACCAGGACCCGGCTGCCCGCCGCACGCAGCCTGCGGACGTTGTCCTCGGGCGCGGAGGAGTCCCGCAGCACCAGGTCGAGGAGGACCACGTCGGCCGCGCGTCCCGGCCCGGCGAGCAGCGCGTCCACGGTCGCCACCGCCGCCAGCAGCCGCAGCCGGGCGCCCGAGGCCAGCCAGGAGCGCAGTCCGTCCAGCATCATCCGGTCGTCGTCGACGACCGCCACCGTGATCACGCCGGCCAGCGCAGCTCGACCCGGGTGCCCTCACCGCGGGCGCTTTCCACCCCGGCGAGTCCGCCGACCGCGGCCATGCGGGCGTGCACCGAACGGCGCAGCCCGGTCCCGCCGCTCCCGCCCGCCGCGGCCGGGTCGAACCCGGCACCGCGGTCCACGACCGTGACCGTGAGGTTGCCGTCCCCGTCGCCGACGGCGGTCAGGAAGGCCTCTCCCGTCCCGGCGTGGCTGCGTACGTTGTTCAGCGCCTCGCAGACGGCCGCCTCCAGGGCGGCGGCCACCTCGCGGGGGACGGCGGGCAGTGCGTGGTACTGGGCGGCGACCCTCAGTCCCAGGCACTCCGCGGAGCGTACGGCCGCCTCCAGGGCGGCGCCGACGGCCGTGACCGCCGCCGCCCCGGGGACGGCG
>NZ_JBEXKC010000149.1:0-9288 GCF_040609475.1 Streptomyces sp. NPDC004667
CCTTGCGGCCCGCCCGGCCCCGCGGCGCCGCCCCGGGCGCCCGGGCCCGCCGCGGGGGGCACCCCCCCACCCCCCCCCCGGCCGGGGGGGGGGGGGGCCCCCCCCCCCCCCCGGCTCCTTCGCGTCGTACGGCCCCTGCCGGCGCCGAGCGCGCTAGCGCACCATCTTGGCCTGGAGCTTCGCCAGCGTCCGCAGGTCCAGGCCCAGGCCGTCCGTCAGGTAGCCGTAGAAGCCGCCGTAGTCCGCCTCCAGCTGCGCGGTCGCCGCGTCCAGGTAGTCCTGGCGGACCTCCTGGAGCGGGATCAGCAGGTCGGGGTTCTGCATCCGGCCCGACTGCTTGAGGCCCGCCCGGACCTGGGCGTCGTAGGCCCCCCGGAAGGTGTTCGAGGCCAGGTAGTCGCTCCCGGCCGTCGCCTCCGGCACGCCCAGCGCGCGCAGCAGCACGTAGCTCATCCAGCCGGTGCGGTCCTTGCCGGACGTGCAGTGGTACAGGATCGGGCCCTGACCGGAGTCCGCGATCTCCCGGAGCGTCGCCGCGAACTGCGCCCGGTTCTCGGGGCTGCTCACGAAGGTGCGGTAGATGTCCCGCATGTAGGCCTCGGCGCGGCCGCCGCCCAGGATCTGCTCCTGCCTGGCGGGATCGCCGGTGGCGATCGCGCCGACCAGGGTGGCGTACAGGCCCAGGTCGCTGACCGGGCGGGAGGTGGCGGACAGCCCGGACGGCAGCCGGTCGGCGCCGTCGTACTGGACCTCCATGGGGATGCGGAAGTCGACGGCCTTCGTGAGGCCCAGACCCGCGACGGTGGTGATGTCCGCCGGGGTCAGCTTGCCCAGTGCGTCGGAGCGGTAGACCAGCCCCTGGCGGACCTGCCCGCCGGTGTACGTGCGGTAGCCGCCGACGTCACGGACGTTGACGGCGCCCTGGAGGGGTATCTGACGGATCGCCGTGGTCTGCTGCCGGAGGGGGTGGAGGGCACCGGCCCTCGCTCCGGATGCCGCGGCGGCGGGCGCGGCGGCGGGAAGGGCGACGACGGCGGTGAGTGCGGCGGCGGCCGCCGTCGACGCCAGACGGATTCGGGCACGGCTCATGGGGACGACTCCCGTGGAGGAGAAGGGGGATCACCCTGCCGGTGGCAGGGCGCGGAGCGTGTGCAGTACCGCGTGTGCCTCGGCCATGACGCGGCCGACGAGCTCCGCACACGACGGCAGATCCTCGATCACCCCCGCGACCTGGCCGGATGCCATGACACCGAGGTCCGTACGGCCCTCGACCATGGACGCCTTCAGGAGCATGGGGGTGTTGGCGGCGAGCAGGACCTGGCTCCAGGACAGGTCCTTGCCGTGCTTCATGGCCAGGCCGTCCCGCACCATCCGCGACCAGGACAGGCCCGACAGCTTCCGGAAGCCCGCCGCGTGCCGCACGGCCCGCGCCAGCGCCCGGGCGCGCCCGGCCCGTTCCAGCGCGTCCACCAGCTCCGTGCGAAGCATCCGGTGCGGGAGCCCGTCCACGGCGGTGGTGACCGTGACGTCCTTGACGGTCGCCTTCAGGTACTCCGCCTTGACGGCGTCCGGGACGGTCGAGTCGGAGGTCAGCAGGAACCGGGTGCCCATGGCGACGCCCGCCGCCCCGTACGCGAGGGCCGCCACCAGGCCGCGGCCGTCGTGGAAGCCGCCCGCCGCGACCACCGGGACGTCCACCGCGTCGACCACCTGCGGCAGCAGCACGGTCGTGGCCACGTCCCCGGTGTGCCCGCCGCCCTCCCCGCCCTGCACGATCACCGCGTCCGCACCCCAGGCCGCGACCTTCTCGGCGTGCCGGCGCGCCCCGATGGAGGGGATCACCACCACGCCCGCGTCCTTGAGCCGGGAGATCAGCTCCTTCGACGGGGCCAGCGCGAAGGAGGCCACCCGCACCCCCTCGTCGATGATCAGCTGCGCGCGCTCGGCGGCGTCCCCGGCGTCCGCGCGCAGGTTGACCCCGAAGGGGGCGTCCGTACGGGACTTGACCTCGTGGACGGCCGCCCGCAGCTGCTCCAGGGTCATCGTCGCCGACGCCAGGATGCCCAGGGCCCCCGCGTTCGCCGCGCCCGACACCAGCCGGGGCCCGGCCACCCAGCCCATGCCGGTCTGGACGATCGGGTGGCGGACGCCGACCAGCTTGGTGAACGCCGTCTCCAGGGCGGGTACTTCGGCCCCGCCGGTCCCTTCCCCCATGTCAGACCCGCACTTCCCGGTCGCGCAGGCCCTTGGGGTCGATGACCTCGCGGATCAGCCGCAGCTCCCGCTCCGTCGGCTCCCGGGTGTACGGGACCTCGTCGGCGACCGCCAGCTCGAAGCCGGTCGCCTCCCGGACCGCGTCGAGGGTGACCCCAGGGTGGAGGGAGGCCAGGCGCATCGTGTGGCCGGGGCCGGTGAAGTCGAAGACGCCGAGGTCGCTGACCACCCGGGGCAGGCGGTGGAAGCGGGTGACCCCGGCGGCCTCGGCGCGGTCGTAGCCGACGCCGCTGACCATGTCGACGCGCTCGACGAAGACCCGCCGGGAGTGCCGGGGCACCCAGTAGCTCACCGGGTTGTTGAGGGTGTTCACCGGGGCCCCGCGCACCCCCAGGAGCTGGCGGGAGGGCCGCTCCCAGTCGCCGATGCAGGAGATGTTCTGGTTCCCGTACCGGTCGATCTGGCTGGCGCCCATCATCACGTGCCGCCGCCCGCCGGTGACCATCGTCAGGTGCCTGCGGTACGGGAGCCAGCCCTCGGGCGTGCCGTCCAGGCCGACCAGCATCGCCTCGCCGTCGGTGAGCAGCAGGTCGGGGGAGAAGGTGCGCTTGGCAAGCCGGGCCCCGAAGGAGGGGACCAGGCCCATGGGGCTGGCGAGCACCTCGCCGTTGTCGCGCCAGGCCTCGGCGCAGGCGACCACGCAGTACTCCGAACGGCTGACCGGGCTGACCGGGGTGATCGGGCTGGTCACTGCTGCTCCTCGTGCCAGGTGCGGACGGCGGTCTGGTAGTCGTGCTCGCCCGCCCCGGACAGGAAGCGGGCGGCGAACTCGGGCCAGGGGGTGGTGGCGTAGAGCTTCTGGAAGGCCTCGTCGCGGTCGTAGTCGGGGGCGCAGGAGGTGAAGTGCGCGCCGTTCGGGGTCTCCACGACCCCGGTGACCGAGTGCCGGCTGACCAGGAGGGACTGCGGGGGACCGGACTTGGTGAGCTCGGCGCTCTCCACGATCTGCTCGCAGGAGAGGTACGCGGCGTCGGCGGCCTCGCAGAACAGGTCGTCGAAGTAGGGGTCCGGGCCGAGGTACTGGCCGTTGCCGAGGCGGTCGGCGCGGTTGAGGTGGACCAGGGCCGCGTCCATGCGCAGGGCGGGGACGGCGACGAACTCCTCGCCGTCGGCGTACGGGGAGGTGACGGTGCGCAGCTCCGGGTTGACCCGCATCACGTCGGAGCCGAGTCCGGCCCGGACGGGCAGGAAGGGGAGCCGGTTCGCGGCGGCGTGCAGGCCCCACATGAACATGGCCTCGTCGTACTCGGTGAGGGCGAACGCGCCGCTCTCGCGGGCGGCCCGGAAGTGCGGCTCCAGCGGGATCGAGTCCAGGGTGGCGAAGGGGGCGACGAGCCTGCGGATACGGCCCGCGGCGGCGAGCAGGCCCACGTCGGGGCCGCCGTAGGAGATCACGGTCAGATCGGTGATCTCGGACCGGAGCAGCGCTCTGACCAGCGCCATCGGCTTGCGCCGCGAGCCCCAGCCGCCGATGCCCAGGGTCATGCCGCTGCGCAGCCGGCCGGCCACCTCGTCGGGGGTCATGGTCTTGTCGGTCACGGGGTGCTCCCGTCCTTTCCGGAGGCGTCTTTCCCGAAGGTGTCGCGGACCCGGTCGGCGACCCCGCTGAGGTTGGCCTCGAAGGTGAAGCCCTGCTCGAAGCGGTAGCTGCGCCGGACGTCGACGGGGTCGATGCCGTTGATGGCGGCCTTGGCCAGCCGGATCAGGTAGCCGTCCTTCCGGGCGATCTCGGCGGCCAGTTCCAGGGCGGCGGCCCGCAGCTCCGCGGGCGGGACCACCTTCCAGACCGAGCCGTGCGCGTGCAGTTCGGCGGCGGTGGCGGTGCGCGAGGTGTAGTAGAGGGCGCGCATCAGGTGCTGCGGGACGAGCCGGGCCAGGTGGGTGGCCGCGCCGAGGGCGCCGCGGTCGAGCTCCGGCAGGCCGAAGACGGCGTCCTCGGAGGCGACGATCGCGTCGGCGTTGCCGACCAGGCCGATCCCGCCGCCGAGGCAGAACCCGTTCACGGCCGCGACGACCGGCACCTCGCACTCGTAGACGGCGGCGAAGGCCTCGTAGCAGCCGCGGTTGGCGCCGATGAGGGCGCCGTGCCCGGTGTCGCGCTGCACCTCCTTGATGTCGACGCCCGCGTTGAAGCCGCGGCCCTCGGCGGCCAGGACCACGCAGCGGACCTCGGGGTCGCGACCCGCGGCGCGCAGGGCGTCGGCGAGGTCGTACCAGCCCCGTACGGGAAGGGCGTTGACGGGCGGGAAGTCGACTGTGACGAGCGATATGCCCTTGCCGGGGCTGGAGGTGGAGACACCCATGAGCGGATCAGCTACCTTTCCACCAAACATTTGTTAGGTGAGGAAGGTAGCAGCCGATGGAGCTCAAGGGGAGGGTCATCGTCGTCACCGGCGGAACCCGGGGCGTCGGCGCCGGGATCGCGCGGGCGTTCCTCGCGGCGGGCGCGGAGGTGGTGGTCTGCGCTCGCAGACCGCCGGAGGAACCGGTCGCGGCGGGCGGGCGGGAAGCCGCCTTCACCCCAGTCGACCTGCGCGATCCCGGCGCGGTGGCGGAGTTCTTCGCCTCCGTCGCCGACCGCTTCGGGCGGCTCGACTGCCTGGTGAACAACGCCGGCGGCACCCCGTACCGGCTCCTCGGCGAGGGCGGGGCCGAGCGGCACGCCCGCGTCCTGGAGCTGAACCTCATCGCCCCGCTGACCGCCTCGCTCGCCGCCCACCCGTGGCTGCGGGCCTCACGGGGCTCGGTCCTGATGATCGGCAGCGTCAGCGGCACCCGCCCCTCGCCGGGCACCGCCGCCTACGGCGCGGCCAAGGCGGGGCTGGAGAACCTGGCCCGCTCCATGGCCGTCGAGTGGGCGCCCGAGGTACGGGTCAACTCCCTGGTCCTGGGCATGGTGCGGACCGAGCTCGCCCACCTGCACTACGGCGACGAGGCGGGCATCGCGGCGGTCGGCGCGACCGTCCCCCTGGGCCGGCTCGCCGAGCCCTCGGACGTGGGGGAGGCGGCGGTGTTCCTCGCCTCCGACCGGGCGGGATACGTCAGCGGGGCGAGCCTGCTGGTGCACGGGGGCGGGGAGCGCCCGGCGTTCTTGGATGCGGCAACTGTCAACAAGGAGAACTGAGATGGCGCGTACGACGGGCACGACGGGTACGGCGGGCATGGCGGACGGGCGGGTGGTCGTCGTGACGGGCGCGGGCCGCGGCCTGGGCCGGGCGCACGCCCTGGCCTTCGCCGCGCAGGGCGCCCGGGTCGTCGTCAACGACCTCGGGGTGGGCCTCGACGGACGGCCCGGCCCCGACGGCCCGGCGGCCCTGGTGGCCGAGGAGATCAGGGCGGCGGGCGGGGAGGCCGTGCCGCACGGCGGGGACATCGCCACCGCCGCGGGCGCGGCCTCCCTGGTGGAGTGCGCGGTCTCCGCCTTCGGCCGCCTGGACACCCTGGTCAACAACGCCGGGTTCCTGCGCGACCGGATGCTCGTCAACCTCGACGAGGACGACTGGGACGCCGTGATGCGGGTCCACCTCAAGGGCCACTTCCTGCCCCTCAAGCACGCCGCCGCCTGGTGGCGCGCCGAGGCGAAGGCCGGCCGCCCGGTCTCCGCCCGCGTGGTCAACACCTCCTCCGGCGCCGGTCTGCTGGGCTCGGTGGGCCAGGGCAACTACAGCGCGGCCAAGGCCGGGATCCTCGGCCTGACCCTGGTCGCCGCCGCCGAGATGGGCCGCTACGGGGTCCAGGTCAACGCCATCGCCCCGGCGGCCCGGACCCGCATGACGGAGCAGACTTTCGCCGAGACCATGGCGGCCCCGGCGGAAGGCGCCTTCGACGCGATGGCCCCGGAGAACGTCTCCCCGCTGGTGGTCTGGCTCGGCTCGGACGCCTCGGCCGGGGTCACGGGCCGCGTCTTCGAGGCGGAGGGCGGCCGCATCACGGTCATGGAGGGCTGGCGCCCTGGCCCCACCGCCGACCGCGCCACCCGCTGGACCCCGGCCGAGGCGGGCGAAGCGGCCCTGAAGCTCCTCGCGGCGTCGCAGCCCCCGGGGGCGGTGTACGGGGCGCAGGGCTAGCGCCCCGACGGCCCGTCCGCGCCACCGCACGGCCCGGGCCGGCGGGGCCCCGGGCCGGCAGGGTTCCGGGCCGGCAGGGTTCCGGGCCGGCAGGGTCCCGGGCCGGCAGGGTCCCGGGCCGGCAGGGCCCTGGGCCGGGCAGGGTCCCGGGCCGGCAGTGCCCTGGGTCCGTGCGGCGGTCCGGGGCGGCAGGGTCCCGGGTCCGTGCGGCTCTTTGGGCCGGCAGGGCCCTGGGTCCGTGCGGCGGTCCGGGCCGGCAGGGCCCCGGGTCCGGGGCGGCGGTCCGGACCGGCCCTGCCCCGGTCAGCGGGGCCCGGGCTCCGCCTCCGTCCGCCGCAGCGCTGCCTTGAGCGCCACGTCGAGGGCCTGCTCCGCCGGGACCTCGACGTCGGGAACGACCCCGACGCCCTCCCAGTTGGTACCGGTGACCGTGCTGATCGCGCGGCTCGTCGGCACGGTCACCAGGACGTGCTCGGCGACCGGGTGGCGCTCCGTCGGATGGGCGCCGCCCCGCGTCGTCCCGCCGACGACGGTGGCCCGTCCGTGCGCCTGGAGGGTGTACGCCACGTCCTCGCCCCCGGAGAACGTGGCCGCGCTGGTGAGCACGTAGACCGGGCGGTCCCCGTAGCGCGGCGCGGGCAGGTGCGCGGTCGTCCAGAACTGGCGCGTCGAGTCGGTGCGCCGGTCGTAGATGTCGTTCAGGTGCACCTGGTCGTCCGGGAAGAAGTAGCTGCACCACATCGCCGCCCCCTCCGCCGACCCGCCGCTGCACGCCCGCAGGTCCAGGACGAGCGCGGAGCTGTGCGCGACCAGCTGCATGGCCGCTCCGATCATGCCCGCGCCCTCGGCGGCGGTCGTGATGCGCCGGAGGTCGATGAGCCCGACGTTCCCCTCCAGGTGCTCGACGCGGGATATCCCGTGGTTCTCCGTCCGGAGCAGCGCGAGGAAGGCGGCCCGCCCGCCGTCGTCGTCCGCCGGCTCCAGTGACTGCGCAACGTCCGTCCACAGCAGTCGCAGGTGCCTGTCCGGACACGCCTCCTGGAGGTGCGCCGTCACGGTCTCGCACAGCACCGGGCCGTCCAGTCCCTCGTACGCACCCGCCGCGAGCCGGCTCCGGATCGCGGCGACGACGACTTCGGCCTTCTCCGGGAAGACGTAGCCCGCGCTGATCCGGTCCAGGGCCAGTTCGATCATTCGTTCGTTGGTCGACATGGTGGGCCATGCTAGGGGCCGACCGGCCCTGGAGCAGGGGGATTTACGGCGCGGACCGGCCGGGTCAGGTACGGAACCAGCGGCGCTTGGGGGCGTCCGGGACCGGGGCCGCCCCCGAACCGGTCCCCGGGACCGGGCTCGCGGCCCGGGGCAGGTCGCTCGGGTGGAACTCTTCCGACGCGGCGATCTCCTCCAGCTCCTCCGTGCGCTGCCTCAGGCCCGCGATCAGGTGCAGCCGGTGGTCGCCCCGTCCGGTTTCCGCGAGGAGCCGGGTCAGGAGGATCAGCTCCCGGGCCGGAGCCCACCGGCCCGCCGCCAGGAGCACTTGACTCGCCCACGAGGTGAGCGTCGGCGGCACTCCGCTCTTGTCGTCCCCGGCGACGGGCCAGGTGAGTTCGAGGAGGTCCTTCGCCTTGCGCTGCATGCTGATGGCGTGGCTCAACCGGTTCGGTTCGAGGGGGCGGCTGATCTTCGCGAACGCGGCGTACAGCTCCGGGAGGGCCGTGACCGGCAGGTCCCTGGCCGCGAGGCTGAGCAGCCGGTCGGCCTGTTCGTCCTCGCCCTCGTCGCGGAACGCGGCCACCGCGCGCGCGATCGCCGCGGGGTCGTCCGTCCAGGGGCCCCCTCCGGTCCGCTGCCACACCTCGACCTCGGCGGCGGTCTCCCGCAGGGCCTGCCCGGCCCGCTCGGCGTCGGCCCGCTGGAGGCGGAGCAGGGCCTCGTGCTGGCCCACCAGGTCCTCCAGCTCCTCGATCCGGCGCGAGACGCCCTCCAGCTCCTCCTCCAGGTCCCGCACCTGCTGGTGGGTTCCGGACGGCTGGTCGAAGACCTCGGAGAGGCTTCCTTCGAGCGCCTCCCGACGCTCCCGCTCGTGGGCGATCTCCTCGCGGAGCGAGGCCAGCTCCTGCGCCGTCCGGACGCGCTCCTCCTCCAGCGCGATCCGCAGCGCCTGCTCCTTGTACTCCCGCGCGATCAGCGGCCCCTTGGTCTGGGCGGCCGCGTACAGCAGGTTCCACCCCTCCCGGACCCGCTCGGGATCCACGCCCCCGCGTTCGGCCTGGAGCCGGTGCAGGGCCGGCAGCAGGGCCGGCTGCGGCAGGTTCGCACCGCTCAGGAAGCGGGAGAGCCGGCTCGCGTCCACCCGGGCCTCGGGCGCGTTCTCCTTGAGCCACTGCACGATCTCCGTGGAGGACATCCCCAGGTCCTCGCGAAGATCGCGCAGGTGCTGCGCGAACGCCGCCTCCTCGGGGTTGAGCCCCTTCAGGGAACCCAACCTCTGCAACGACCGCGGCGCCCCACTCGGGCTCGAAGGCTGCTCTGACATGCACTTTCCCCTCTTGCGAGGCGCGCAACTTGCGCACCGTCGCGCAATACGTGCTTGCGGCGTCGCCAACACGACGCCAGGAACGTTCTCTTGCCCCAACGGCCCGCCAACGGGCCCGAGGAGAAGGAGAAGCACCTCATGCCGCGCACCCTAGCCACTGCGGATGACTCGCCGCGCCCGTTCCTGGAGATCCGGATCCAGGGACTCCATCTGACCGTCGAGCACGTCCCGTACCGCCTGCTCACCCTCGTCACCACTCTCGGCGGAGCGGTCGCCGGGGTCGTCTGGTACCCGCGCTAGCACCCGGCCGGGGGGGGGGGGGCCGCCGCGGCAGAACCCCGCCCGCGCCCCCCCCCCCGGCGGGGGGGCGGCGGGGGGGGGGGTGGGTGGAGTAGAGCAGGACCGCCGCCC
>NZ_JBEXKC010000150.1:0-9010 GCF_040609475.1 Streptomyces sp. NPDC004667
GCGGGGCAGGAGGGGCCGCGCACCGGGGAACTGCTGGTGCCGCGCGGGCTGCTCACCCCGGCGCCGGTGGACGAGGCGCTCCTGCAGCAGTCGGCGTCGGGCAAGCGGCTCGGCGCCCTGCTGGTCGAACTCGGCATGGTCGACGAGCGGTCGCTGATCGAGGCGCTGTCGGTCCGACTCGGCGTCCCGGTGGCCGACCTGCGCCAGAGCGAACCCGATCCCGAGGCCGCGGCCCGGGTGCCCGAGGCGCTGGCCCGTTCGCTGGGCGTCGTCGCGGTGCGGCGGGCCGAGGGCACCCTGCTGATCGCGGCGGGCGACCCGGGTGACCCGCGCGTGCTCGACGAGGTGGGCCGGGCCGTCGCGCCGGATCAGGTGCGGCTGGCGATCGCGGCTCCCTCGGACATCCGGCGCTCGATCGACAGCGCCTACCGGGCGCTGTCCGGCGTCGGCAGCCTGGTCGAGGCCTTCAAGGCGACCGAGACCGGCCGGAGCGCGGCCTCCGGGGCCAGGGTGGTGAGCGAGGACGCACCGGTCGTGCACCTGGTCAACCTCATGCTGACCCAGGGCCTGCGCGACCGGGCCTCGGACATCCACATCGAACCGCACGCCGACCGGGTCCGGGTCCGGTACCGCATCGACGGCGCGCTGCACGACGTGCTGAGCCTGCCGGAGAACATGGGCCCGTCCGTGGTCAGCCGGATCAAGATCATGGCCAATATGAACATCGTCGACCGGCGGCGCCCGCAGGACGGGCAGATCGCCACCGGGATCGACGGCAGGTCGGTCGACATCCGGGTCGCGACCACCCCCACCATCTGGGGCGAGAAGGCGGTACTGCGGCTGCTCGACAGCAACCGCAGCCTGTTGCGGCTGGCCGAGCTCGGCATGCCCGCCGCGACCTACGAGCGGTTCTCGTCCCTGCTGCGCTCCCCGTACGGCATGGTCGCCTGCGGCGGACCGACCGGCAGCGGCAAGACGACCACCCTGTACGCCACGCTCGGCGAGCTGAACCAGAGCGAGCGCAACATCACCACCATCGAAGACCCGGTGGAGTACGTGGTCCCGTCGGTCAACCAGATCCAGATCAACGAACAGGCGGGCGTCTCGTTCGCAACCGGGCTGCGCTCGATCCTCCGGCAGGACCCCGACGTGATCCTGGTCGGCGAGATCCGGGACGGCGAGACGGCGCGGATCGCGGTGGAGTCCGCTCTCACCGGCCACTTCGTCCTGTCGTCCATCCACGCCGCCGACGCCTGCTCCGCGCTGCACCGGTTCACCGACATGGGCATCGAGCCGTTCCTGATCACCTCCACGGTCGCCGGGGTGGTCAGCCAGCGCCTGGTGCGGCGGATCTGCGACCAGTGCCGCGAGCCGTACCGGCCGGGCGTGGACGAACTGGCCTTCTTCGCCAAGGCCGGCGGGTCGACCGACGCCGGGTTCTGGCAGGGCCGGGGCTGCAACTTCTGCTCCCGGACCGGCTACCAGGAGCGGATCGGCGTCTTCGAACTGCTCGTCATGAGCGACACGGTCAAGCGGCTCCTCGTCGAGAAGGCGCCGATCAACAGCCTGCGCAAGGCCGCCCGCGAGCAGCACATGGAAAGCCTCCTGGACGGCGGCGTCCGTCTGGTGGAGGAGGGGGTCACGACCATCGCCGAGATCATGTCCAGCGTGTACGTGGTCTAGACCCGGCGGCCGGCTCGCCGGGTGCCACGCCCACACGCGCTGACCACACGAACCTCTGACACCCCGGAATCCAGGAGAGCACCGGCATGGCCACCTTCAAGTACGTCGCCGTCGGCCCGGACGGCAAGCGCGCCACCGGCGTGCTCACGGGCTCCAGCGTCGACGGCGTGACCGACAGCCTGACCCGGCAGGGCTACGAGGTGCAGTCGGTCACGGCCGCGAGCCGCAGCCTGCTGCAGCTCGAACTCACCACGGAGAAGGTCGACCTGGTCGAGCTGAGCAACTTCTCCCGCCAGATGGCCGCCTTCATCAAGGCCGGAGTACCCATCCTGGACGCCCTGGAGATCATCCGCGCCGAAACCAAGGACAAGAAGCTCGGCAAGGTGCTCGTCGACGTCATGGACTCGCTGCGATTCGGCGAGAGCTTCGCCGCTTCGATGGCCACCCACACCAAGGCGCTCCCGCCGTTCTACATCTCCGTCCTGCGCTCGGCGGAGGCGACCGGTGAACTCGACGTGGTGATGGCCCAGTTGGCGCGCTACATCGAACGCGACGTCGAGGGCCGGCGCACCATCCGCTCCTCCCTGACCTATCCGGGTCTGGTGATGGCCCTGGCCCTCGCCGTCGTCCTCGTCCTCGTCATCTTCGTGCTGCCCCGCTTCAAGGTGTTCTTCGACTCCTTCAACGCGGAACTGCCGCTGCCGACGCGGATCCTGCTGGGCTTCACCGACTTCGTCACGGCCTGGTACCCGGTCATCCTCGGCGTGCTCGCCGCGCTCGTCGCGGCACTGGTCGCCGGTCTGCGGACCGAGCGGGGACGGGTGCTGCGCGACCGCTTCCTGCTGGCGATGCCGGTGGTCGGCGACGTGGTCCGCTACATGGTCATCGAACGGTTCTGCCGCATCCTGACCTCGATGATCAAGGCCGGCGTGCCCATCCCGGAGGCACTCAGCCTGGCCGGCGCGGGCGCCAACAACCTCGTGTACGAGCGGTCCCTCGGCAAAGCCCGGGTGGAGATGCTCGAGGGCGGCGGCATCTCGCAGCCGATCGCCCGCACCAGGCTGTTCCCCGGGGCGGTCACCCAGATGATGCGCGTGGGGGAAGAGACGGGAACCCTCGACGACCAGCTCGAAAACGTGTCGGAGTTCTACGAGAAGGAACTCCAGCACAAACTCAAGCGGCTGACCAGCCTGTTCGAGCCCGCCGTGGTGATCATGGTCGGGGTCGTCGTGGGGTTCGTGGCCGTCGCCCTGCTCTCGGCGATCTACGGCGTCTACAACCAGGTCGAAGTCCAGTGACCGGCACGACACGACGCCCGCGGCGCCGCCGCGGCGAAGAGGGCGAGACACTGATCGAGGTACTCGTCGCCGTGGTCCTCATGGGCGTGGCCTTCGTGACCATCTTCGGGGGCATCGGCACCGCGATCATCAGCTCGGTCAGGCAGCAGAAGGTGACCGGCGCCGACTCGGTCATCCGCAGCGCCGCCGAGAAGGTCGTCAGCGACCCGTACGTGTCCTGCGCCGGTGGTTACGAGACTCCGGCGCCGCCGCCCGGGTACACCATGACCGTCACGATCGAGTACTGGGACGGGGTCGGCACGTTCGCCAAGGCCTGCCCGACCGCCGACACCGGAGTGCAGAAGGTGACGCTCACCCTCCACTCGACCGGCCCGCACCCCGTCAAGGACGCGACCCTCGAAGTGGTCAAGCGGGAGTCGATGCTGTCATGACGAAGCAACGGCCCACCGGGCACTCGGAGTCAGGTTTCACCCTGACCGAGTTGCTGGTCACGATCGTCATCCTGGGCATCATCGGGGTACTGCTGCCCAAGGCGATCGTCCTCGGACTGCGGTTCACGGCGGACACCGAGAAGCGGGTGGCCGCCACCGCCGCGGCGGGCGCGCTGGGCGGCTACTTCTACGGCGACGTGCACAGCGCCGTCGGCGTCACGACCGACCCCGCGTGCGGGGTCGCCGACGTGATCGTCCACCTGAGCCGGCCCGGCACCGACATCGTCTACACCTACGACCGGCCGACCGGCTCCCTCAACCGGGTGAAGTGCACCGGCGGAGGTGTCACCACCACGCTGCTGGGCCGGTTCGAGAACGCCGCATCCACCCATCCCGTGACTCTGAGCTGCGGTGCCGAGACCTCGTGCACCTCACCCATGGAGGTAACGCTGACCGTGCAGAGCGACCCCGCCGCGCCCCCGACGGCCCTCACCGCCGTCCGACGATCGAGCTCGTCATGACCGGCCGCCTGGATCCGCGCCGCCCGCGCGACGACGAACAGGGCGCGACTCTGGTCCTCGCGCTGGCCTTCGTCGTCGTGTTCAGCCTGGTCACCGTCTCGCTCCTGTCCTTCGCCGGCACGGGGCTGAAGGCCGCGGGCGCGTACGTCGACCAGGGCAAGCGGGACTACAGCGCGGACGGTGCCACACAGCTCGCGATCAAGAACTTCTCGCAGGGCAACCCGTGCGCCGACTACACCGCCCCGCCGATCAACGGCCGGCAGATGATCGTCCACTGCGACCCCCTCAACGCGTCTCCCACGACCACACGCGCGACCCAGCCGCAGAACGCGCTGCTCGGTCTGGGCCGGGCGGCGAAGGACGGCGTCAACGTGAGCACGCCCGGCCTGCGCGTGCAGGGCAGCGTGTTCTCCCACGCGGACATCACCGCCGGCGCCGGCGCCTCGATGGTGGTGTCGGGCGATGTCTCCGCCGTCGGCGACTGCTCCGGTGCCGTGTCCCAGACCCGGCTGTCCCCGGCCCAGACGCCGTACGCGCACGACTGCGCCAACGACACCCCGTCGGCCCCCGCCGACGCGGTCGTGGGCGCCGACCCGGACTACGCCCCGCCCGCCACGGCCGTCCCGGTCCGGCGGACGGTGCCCTCGTGCCCCAGCCCCGGTTCCTGGCTGGTGCGGTTGCAGCCCGGCTACTACGACGACGCCCGCGCCCTCACCCGCCTCACCGGTGGCGACTGCCCCGGCGTCGTCGTGTGGCTGCTGCCGGGCGTCTACTCCTTCGACTTCACCTTCACCGGCGGCGCCGCGGTCTGGACGGTGAACGACCCCACGGTCAGCGTGGTCGGTGGCACGCAGGCGGGCTGGGATCCCGGGGCCGCCACCCGCCCGGCCGTCCCCGCTCCGGGCGGCTGCGACCGGACGCGACCCGAAGGGGTCGAGGTCATGATGGGCGGCGGCAGCCGGCTCCAGGTCGACCGCGGACACGTCGAGCTCTGTGCCCCGGTGACCCCGGACGCGCAGCAGGTGGCGGTGTACGGGGTCCAGCCGCCGAAGCCGTCCCACACCCTGAAGCCGACAGCGGTGGTCACCAACACCGGCTTCGCCGACCCGGGCCACAGCCTGACCGCCGGCGAACGGCCCGCCCTGCCCGGGTGTTCGCAGCCGACGGGCACCGCCGGCTGCACGGCCGACGCCGTCCTCGACCCGGCGAAACGCCGGTCGGCCTCGATGCGGCTCGCCGGGTTCACCCCGCGGGTGCCGCCGGGCTCGGTCATCACCGGCGCGACGCTGCACGTCCGGCACGAGGACGACGGCGGCCTCACCGCCCCCGGCGCGGTGAAGGTCACCACCGCCGTCGGCGCGGACACCTGCCGCACCGACGACCTGCCCCGGCACACGGCGCTCGCCACCGATCCCCCCATCGACCTGCTCGGCGCGTGCGGGCTCACCGACCCGGCGCGGCTCACCGGCCTGACCGTGACCTACGCCGCCACCCTGGACACCGGTGCCGCCACCGCCACGGAACGCCTTGACGGCGTCTGGCTGGAGGTCGCCTACCGCACGCCGACCACGTTCAAGCCGACCGCCGTGACCGCATCGGCCGGGTTCACCGCCACCGGTACCGCTGCCGACAACGCCCTGGAGATCGGCGAACAGCCGACGGCGTCGGTGGCGGGCGCCGACCTGAGCACGGCGGCCCCGTCCGCGTCGATCACCCTGGCCGGGTTCGGCCGGCCGCCGGTGCAGCCGGGCTCGACGATCCACTCCGTCGTGCTGCGGGTGGCCCATCGGGAGACCGGCGACGCGGCGGCGCCCAGAATCGACGTCACCCCCGCGGACGGCGGCGGCAGTTGCACCGACCTGCCGCTCACCGCGCGGGCCGGCCTGGGCGACGACCGCGTCGACCTGAAGGCATGCGGCATCACCGACCCCGCGCAGCTGACCGGCCTGACCGCGACCTACAGCGCCGCTCTGAACGGGGGCGGCACCGCCGGCACGGATTCCCTGGACGGCATCTGGCTCGAAGTCGTCCACGACCCGCCGGCGCCCCGGGCGGCGACGAGCGCGGAGTCGACGACGTTCACCCCTGCGGCCGACGCCTGGGCGATCGACGGCGCCAAGACGGCCCGCGCCACGCTCGCTCCGGTCACGACGCCGACCGCCACCATCCGCCTCGGCGGTTACGACACCCCTGCGGTGGTGCCCGGCTCGGTCCTGGAGGGGGCCCTGCTGCGCGTCGCGCATCGCGACGATCCCGGTGCGGCCGGAGGTCCGCCGCCGACGGCAGCGGTCACCCTGACCGGGCCCGGCCTACCCGGCTCCTGCACCGCCTCGCGGAACCTCGCCACGCACCAGGGCGCCCTGGCCACCGACACCCTGGACCTGGTCGCCCTCTGCGGACTGACCGACCCCGCCCAGCTGACCGGCCTGGCCGTGACCTACACCGCCACCCTCGGCGCCGGTAGCACCGGCGCCACCGATCAGCTCGACGGCGTCACGCTGGAACTGGCCTACAGGCCCGCGGTCGCGGTACGGCCCACCACGGCGATCAGCGCGGCGACGCCCGCCGCCGCGGCGTTCCTCGACCCGAACGACGCGCGGGCGATCGACACCACCGCCTCGGCCGCGACGCTCACCACGGCCACCCCGTCGGCGTCGGTCAGGCTCGGCGCGTTCTCGATGCTGCCCCTGCCGGCGGGGGCGGTGATCGACAAGGTCGTGCTGCGCGTATCGCACCAGGACGACGACGCCACCCCGGCACCGCCCCCGCAGCCGGGACCGCCGTCGCCGCCGTCGCCGCCGGGACCGCCTGCCGCGCCCTCCCCGGCTGAGCCGCCCACGGCCACGCTGACCGTCTCCGGCACCGGCACGGCCTGCGACGCGAACCACACGCTGGCCTCCCGTGGAGCGGCACTCGGTGTCGACGTGGTCGACCTCGGCGGCTGCGGGGTCAGCACGTACGACCAGGTGTCCAAGCTCGCCGTCGACTACGCGGCGAGGCTGGGCGCGGGCAGCAGCGAAGCCACCGACCGGCTCGACGGCGTCGAGCTCGGCATCGTGTTCCGGGCCCCGTCCCTCAGGGCCCTGTCCGGCTGTCTCACCGCGGGCAGCGGTTGCGCGGTGCTGAAGTCGACCGACGACGCCGACACGGCCGCCGATCACAGCCGCCTGGTCATCAACGGCACCGTCTACGCGCCGACCGCTGCCGTCGACCTGTCGATGAGTCAGGTCGGCTCGCAGGTCGTCACCCGCGGCATCATCGCCCGGACCATCGGTCTCGGCATCCGCCCGGCTGCCGGATACCTCCGCCCGGTGATCGGAATCCCTCCGGAGCCGGTGCAGTTCACGGCCTATCCGGCCGTGATCGCGAAGCCGGCGTCGGTCACCGCGATCACCGGTTTCACCGCCCCGGCTCCCGGCGCGCCCGTCGACGTCACGGACGCCACCGTCCCCGGCGGCGGCCGGGCGTCCCTCACGTTCGGCGGCTACGCCCCGCCGGCACCGGCCACGCCCGGACCGCTCGACCACGCCGTCCTCCAGCTGGCGCACCAGGACGACGGCGACGTGAAGTCGGTGAAGGTGTCGGTGGACTTCGCCGGCAGCACCTGTACCGGTGCCGACGGCTCACCGGACGTGCCGGTCCACATCGGATCGAGCGGCCCGGTGACCGACCGGGTCGACCTGACCTCGTGCGGCCTGACCCATGCCTCGCAGCTGGCCGGGCTGACGGTGACCTACACCGTCACCGCCGGGAGCGGCGGCGCGACCGAGCGCCTCGCCGGCACCCGGATCGACCTGCTGTCCGGCCCGCTCCTGCGGGCCGCCGTGTCCTTCGACGGCCACGCCGCCACCGTCAAGCAGTGGACGGTCCTGCCGTGAACCAGCACACCACCTTGGAGACCACCATGTCCGGGCCGAGTGCCGCGATCATCGAACACCTGCTCGGCGAGCTGTCGGAGCGGGGCGGCAGCGACCTGCTGCTGACCGCCGGATCGGCGCCGTTCCTCCGCGTCGACGGCGCCCTGCGACCGGTCGAGGGGGCCGCGTTGACCGAGCCGGAGGTCGATCGCCTGGTGACCGGGGTGCTGGGCGAGGTACTCACGAAACGGTTCCGCCGGGAGAAGCAGGTCGATTTCGCGTTCAGCTGGGGGGAGCGGGCCAGGTTGCGCGGGAACGCCTTCGTGCAGCGCGGCGCGTCGGCGCTGGCGCTGCGGATCATCCCGTTCGACGTGCCGTCGTCCGAGCGGCTCGGGCTCCCCCCGGTCGTCATCGGGTGGGCGGGCATGCCGCGCGGGTTGGTGCTGGTCACCGGTCCGACCGGGTCCGGGAAGTCGACGAGCCTCGCGGCGCTCCTCGACCACGTCAACACGCACCGGTCGGTGCACATCCTCACCATCGAGGACCCGATCGAGTACCTGCACCGGCACAAGCGCGCGGCGGTCAGCCAGCGCGAGGTCGGCACCGACACCGACTCGTTTCCCGCCGCGCTGCGCTCGGCCCTGCGTGAGGACCCCGACGTCCTGCTCCTCGGCGAAATGCGCGACTCCGAGAGCATTTCCGCGGCCCTGACCATCGCCGAGACCGGGCACCTGGTGTTCGCCACCCTGCACACCAACGATGCGTCGCAGACGCTGGACCGCATCGTCGACGTGTTCCCGGCCGAACAGCAGCCGCAGATCCGGCTGCAATTGGCCCACACCCTGGTCGGCATCCTCAACCAGACGCTCATCCCCCGGACCGGCGGGGGCCGGGTGGCCGCCTTCGAGGTGCTGGTGGGCACCTCGGCGATCCGCAACCTGATCCGCGAGGGCAAGACCCGCCAGATCCGCAACATGATCGCGACCGGCCACCGGGACGGCATGCAGACCCTGGAGAGCAGCATCAACGCCCTCGTCGCGGCGGGCACCGTCACCTACGAGGAAGCCTTGCCGCACACGGCTCATCCGGACGACGTCCAGCGGCCCCAGGTCCTGGTCGGCCGCACGTGACCGTCGGATGGGAGGCCGGGCGCCGGCCCGTGGTGGCCGCCGGGACGGCGGCGGCGCGGACGAAGCGTTCGGCCGGCGGGTCGTGCGCCC
>NZ_JBEXKC010000151.1:0-8987 GCF_040609475.1 Streptomyces sp. NPDC004667
CCCGGCCGGGGCGCGACGGGCGTACGCCGCCGGGCCGCAGGCGGGCCGGGCGTGGGCCGGCCGGGCGTCGGCGGGCCGGGTGTCGGGGCCGGCGGCAACGGCAACGGCAACGGCCCCGCCCCGCTCGGACGGTTCCTCGCCAAAGCCGCCGCCGTCACCGCCGGACTGACCGCCGCCGGAGCCGTCTTCGGCCTCGTCCGCGACCAGACCATCGCGCACCTCTTCGGCGCCGGACACGACAGCGACGCCTTCCTGATCGCCTGGACCGTCCCCGAAATGGCCTCGACCCTGCTGATCGAGGACGCCATGGCCCTGCTGATGGTGCCCGCCTTCAGCCACGCCCTCGCCCGCCGCGCCGCCAGCCGGGCCGGCCTCACCCGCAGGGAGGCCCGTGCGGCCGACCCCGTACGGCTCCTCGTCGGGGCGACCCTGCCACGGCTCGCCGTGTTCCTGGCCGCCGTCGCCTCCGTACTGATCGTCGCCGCCCCGCTCGTCGTCGCACTGCTCGCCCCCGGCCTGCCCGACCCCGAACTGGCAGTCCAGTGCACCCGGATGACCGCCCTCACCGTGCTCACCTTCGGCGTCGCCGGCTACTTCAGCGCCGCCCTGCGCGCCCACCGCTCCTTCGTCCCGCCCGCCGCGATCTACGTCTCGTACAACGTCGGGATCATCGGCACGATGGTCGCCCTCCACGCCCTGTGGGGCGTGCGCGCCGCCGCCGCCGGAGTCGCCGTCGGCGGACTGCTGATGGTCCTCGTCCAGCTCCCGGCCTTCGTCCGCAACGTCGGCTTCGGACCGACCCGCCCCAAGGGAGCCCCCCGCAGCCAGCGCGACCGGGACCGGCCCACCCTCATCGCCTTCGGACTCATCGCCCCCGTCATCTTCTTCGCCGTCTTCCGGCAGTCCCAGGTCCTCGTCGAACGCTTCCTCGCCGCCTCCCTCCCCCCGGGTGCCATCTCGCACCTCAACTACGCGCAGAAGGTCGCGCAGATGCCGATGGTGCTCTCCCTGATGATCTGCACCGTCACCTTCCCCGTCGTCGCCCAGGCCATGGCCGGCGGGGAACGCGAGAAGGCCCGGCGCCGGGTGGAACAGGACCTCGCCCTCGCCTCCCTCGCCGTCCTCATGGGCAGCGCCCTCGTCATCGGCTACGCACCGCAGATCATCCAGGTCCTCTTCGAACGCGGCGCCTTCACCCACCGCGACACCCTCGCCACCGCCGACGTCATGCGCGTCTACGGACTCGGACTCCTCGGCCACTGCCTCGTCGGAGCACTCTCCCGGCCCTTCTTCTCGACCGCCCGGCCCACCTGGTTCCCGGCGCTCGCGATGGGCGCCGGGCTGCTCGTCAACATCGCGGCCGGAGCCCTCGCCGTCGGCTGGTGGGGCATCTACGGCATCGCCGCCGCCAACGCCGCCGGCATCTCCACCACCGCCGCCCTCCTGCTCACCGGACTCGGCTCCCGCATCGTCGCCATCCAGGTCCGCCGCGTCGCCCTCAGCATCGGACGCCTCGCCGTCGCCGCCGTCGCCGCCGGCGGCACCGGCTGGCTCGCCGGCCCGATGATCCCCGACCCCCTGCTCAGCGCCGCCCTCGGCTGCCTGCTGGTCCCGGCCATGTTCGGGGCCACCGGCACGGCCATGCGGGCCATCGAAGTCACCGCCCTGCCCGCCCAGACCGCCCAGATCGCCTCCCGGCTCACCACCCGCCTGACCCAGCTCACCCAGAGGTTCCGCAATGCCCGCTGACACCGACACGGCACCCCCCGCCGTCCAGCGCCCCGCCCGCCGGTCCGTATCGCCGTGGGTCCTGATGTACCACTCGGTCGCCGAGTTCACCGACCCCGCCGAGGACCCGTACGGCATCACCGTCACCCCCGGCGCCCTGGAAGCCCAACTGCAGTGGCTGCGCACCCGCAAGCTACGCGGGGTGTCCGTCGGCGAACTGCTGCGGGCCCGCGCCGCCGGGCAGGGGCGCGGCCTCGTCGGACTCACCTTCGACGACGGCTACACCGACTTCCTCACCGGCGCCCTGCCCCTGCTGCGCCGCTACGACTGCACCGCCACCCTGTTCGTCCTGCCCGGACGGCTCGGCGCCGACAACGCGTGGGACCCGCTCGGCCCGCGCAAGTCCCTCCTCACCGCCGAGGGGATCCGCGAAGCCGCCGCCGGCGGAACGGAGATCGGCTCGCACGGACTGCTCCACCAGGACCTCACCACCGCCCCCGACGACGTCCTGCGGCAGGAACTGCGCGGCAGCCGCGACCTGCTGCGCGAACTGACCGGCAGCCTCCCCCGGGGCCTCTGCTACCCCTACGGACACCTCGACGCCCGCGTCGTCGAGGCCACCCGGGCCGCCGGATACGCGTACGCCTGCGCGATCACCCCCGGCCGGCTCACCGGCCCGCACGCCCTGCCCCGCACCCACGTCAGCCAGGCCGACGGCCGCGGCCGGATGCGGATCAAGCAGCTCCGCCACCGGGTACGCGAACTGCGGCGGGTGGTCCTGCCGTGAAGGCCCTCCACGTCATCACCGGACTCGGCGTCGGCGGCGCCGAACAGCAACTGCGTCTCCTGCTCCGCCACATGCCGATGCCCTGCGACGTCCTGACCCTCACCAACCCCGGTCCGGTCGCCGAAGGGCTGCGCGCCGACGGCGTCCGCGTCGTCCACCTGGGCATGCGCGGCAACCGTGACCTGGGCGCCCTGCCCCGCCTGGTCCGCTTCATCCGCCACGGCCGCTACGACCTCGTCCACACCCACCTCTACCGGGCCTGCGTCTACGGGCGCCTCGCCGCCCGGCTCGCCGGAGTACGGGCCGTCGTCGCCACCGAACACTCCCTCGGCGAGGCCGAGATCGAAGGCCGCCCCCTGACCGGCGGGGTCCGGGCCCTCTACCTGGCCGGCGAACGGCTCGGCTCCGCCACCGTCGCCGTATCGGACACCGTGGCGGCCCGCCTGGAGGGCTGGGGCGTGCCCGCGGCCCGGGTCCACGTGGTCCCCAACGGGATCGAGGCCGCCCGCTTCCGCTTCAGCGAAGGCGCCCGCCGCGCCACCCGGGCCCGCACGGGCCTGCCCGAACGGGCCTTCGTGGTCGGCGGGGTCGGCAGGCTGGTGCCCGGCAAACGGTTCGACGTACTCGTCCGGGCCGTCGCCGCACTGCCCGGCGCCCACCTCCTCCTCGCCGGGGACGGGCCGGAGCGGGCCGCGCTGCGCACGCTCGCCGCCGAACTCGGCGCGCAGGGCCGCATCCACCTCCTGGGGGAGCGCGACCCGCTCGGCGACAGCCCCGACGGGCGCACGCCCGGGATCCCCTCCCTGCTCGCCGCCATGGACGTCTTCGTGTCCCCCTCCAAGGAGGAGGCCTTCGGGCTCGCCGTGGTCGAGGCACTGGCCGCCGGACTCCCCGTGCTCCACGTGACCTGCCCCGCCATCGACGACCTCCCCGCCGACCGGGCGCCCGGGGCGCGGCGGATCGGGCCCGGCACGGAGGAACTCGTCGCCGCCCTGCGCGGGCAGATGGAAGCGGGCGCCCGCCGGCTCCCCGCGCCCCCGGTGGTACGCCGCTACGACATCGCCCGCACCGCCCGACAGCTCCTCGACGTCTACTCCCTCGCCCTGCCCACCCCGGCACCGGCAACCCCGGCTCCGCCCCCCGCTGCGGCCCCGGCCCCCGCTCCGGTACCGGCCCCGGCAGCCCAGACCGGGCCCGGCCCGGACGCCCCGGGCCACGACCCGGCTCCGGCTCCGGCCCCCGCTCCGGCTCGAACCCCGGCAGCGCGACCCGGGCCCGGCCCGGACGCCCCGGGCCCCGTCGCGGCGGACGCCTCGGGCCACGACCCGGCCGAGGCCTCCGGCCCCGTCGCCGCCTCCGGCCTTGGCACCTCTACGGCTGCCGGTTCCGGCCGTGGCATGGGCCCCGGCTCCGGCCTGGGCACGGGGCCGGTTGTCTGCTCCGGTCCCGGCACGGCTTCCGGCCCTGGCACTGGTACCGGCCCAGGCCCTGGCTCCGGCGGCGGCACGGCTTCCGGCCCCGGTCCCGGCACGGGCCCCGGCACGGGCTCCCGCACGGGCCCCGGCCCCGGGGCGAGAGAACAGTCCGGGCCGGCGGCCGCCACCGCTCCGGGGGCCGCGCCCCGTACCGCGGCGGACGCCCCCGCACCCGGCGGGGGCTGACCCCGCCGCGCACCCCACCCCCACGCACCGCCCCCGGCCGGGGGCCGCGCGCGGGGATGAACGAACTCCCCTCCACCCAGGAAGCGAGCACCGCACATGGCCGACACCGCCGACCAGAAGAAGTCCGACCACCGGTCGGAGCGCAAGCGCCGACTGCTGCCACCGCCCGCCTGGTGGCCCCTGCCCGCCTGCGCCCTGCTCGGACTCGCCGCGGGCGGGGCGTACGGGGTCCTCAAGGCCCCGGAGTACGCCGCCACCAGCTACGTCGTCGCCGTCCCCAACGAGACCACCGAGCCCGCGACCGCCCTCGGCTTCGCCCAGGCCTACGGACGCATCGCCACCAGCAGCTCCACCCTCGCCTACGCCCAGCCCCGCGCCGGCGTCGACGCCCGCCGCCTGCGCACCCAGGTCCGTACCGAGACCTCCCCCGACTCCCCGATGATCGCCATCACCGGGATGTCCAAGAGCCCCTCCGAGGCCGCCGACATCGCCAACGCCGTCGCCGACGCGCTCACCCTGACCAGCAACCAGGCCGCCAAGAACACCGGCGTGCAACTGCTCCTGTTCAACCAGGCCGTCGCGCCGGGCGAGCCCGCCTCCCCGTCGGCCCCCGTCAGCGGCGCCGTCGGGCTGTGCGCGGGCGGGCTGCTGGGCGGGCTGTGGCTGCTGGCCCGGCCCGGCCGCCGCAAGCGGGACGAAGACGCGCTCCCGGTCGTGGAGGAGTACGCCTCGCTGCCCGCCCAGGGCGAGCACTCCGAGACCAAGGAGAAGGAGTCCGTGCGATGACGCGGGGCTCCACCGGGGCCCTGACGGTGACGATGTGCCGCGACCCCCGGCAGTTCGCCGCGCTGGAGGAGCCGTGGAACCGGCTCGTCCGAGGCTGTCGCACCGCCACCCCCTTCCAGAGCCACGCCTGGCTCCACTCGTGGTGGCTGTCGTACGGGAAGGAGGGCCGGCTCCGCGTCCTGCTCGTACGGCGGAGCGGGGAACTCGTCGGCGCGGCCGCGCTGATGCTCGTACACCGGCCGCTGCCGCGGCTGGTGCCGCTGGGCGGGCCCATCACCGACTACTTCGACGTGCTCGTGGCCGACGGGTACGCCGGCCAGGTCGTGCCCGCCCTGGCCCGCGGGCTGCACCGGGCCGCCCGCAGCGCGGTCGTGGACCTGCGCGAGGTACGGCCGGGGGCGGCCGCCGAGGCGCTGTACGAGGCGTGGCCCGGGGTGTCCTGCAAGCTGGCCGACTCCACCTGCATGGAACTGCCCGCGCTGCCCTTCGACGAGCTCGTCAAACGCATGCCGGCCTCCGGCGCCCAGCGGGTGCGGGCCAAGCTGCGCAAGACCGACGCCGCCGGGATCGAGGAGCACGAGGTCACCGAGGACGAGGTGCCGGGAGCCGTACGGACCCTGCTGCGGCTCCACGAGAAGCAGTGGCGCGGCCGCGGGGTCACCCCCGAACACCTGCGGCCCCGGTTCGCCGAGCACCTGACCCGGGCCACCCGGCGGATGGTGCGCGCGGGGGAGGGGCGGCTGACGGAGTTCCGGCTGGACGGCGCGGTGGTGGCGGCCAACGTCACCCTGCTGTCCGCCGGGCTGAGCGGCGGCTATCTGTACGGCGCCGATCCGGAACTGAGGGACCGCAAGGTCGACGTCGCGACGCTGCTGCTGCGCTACGAGGCGGGCCGGGCCCTGGCCGAGGGACGGCCGGTGGTGAGCTTCCTGCGCGGCAACGAGCCGTACAAGAACCACTGGCGGCCCGAGACGGTCGTCAACCAGCGCCTCCTGCTGGCCACGCACGCGCTCGCGCCCCTGCTGCGGCTGCACGAGTCGCAGGTCACGGGGCGCGAGCGGGCGGTGGACGCGCTGCGCGAGGCGCTGCCGGCCGCCCGGGACTGGCGGGCGCGGCTGAACGAACTGCGCGTGCGGTGAACCGTCTAGAAGGGCCAGAAGCCGGAGTTCTTGCCCCAGTCGAGCTTGATGCAGACCGTCTGCTTGCCGACCAGCTTGTTCAGCCACTCGCCGAAGTTGAGCGGGACACACCACTGGGTGCTGTTGGTGGTCGGTTCGGGGGCGGGCGGCTTCGGCGCCGGACTGGGGACGGGGAGGGGAACGGGGACGGGCGCGGGGACGAGCGGGCTCGGCGACGCGGGCACCGTGACCTCGGGCGTCGGCGTCGGCGCCGGCGGGAACACCGGCGGGACGGACACCTCGGGCTCGGGGGGAGGCGTCGGGGCCGGGCTCGTACCCGTGCCCGTGCTGGGGACGACCGGGGGCACGACCGGGGGGTCGGACGCCTCCGGGGTGGGGGTCGGCGCCGGGACCGGCGGTGTGGGCACCTGCGGGCTCGGGACCTGGGGGCTCGGGACCTGGGGCGTCGGGATCTGCGGGGTCGGGATCTGCGGGGTCGGGACGACCGGTGTGGGGAGCACCGGAGTGGGCACCACCGGGGTCGGGACGACCGGCGTCGGCACCACGGGCGTCGGGACCACCGGGGGCGTGGGCTCGACCGGCACCTGCGGGGTCAGCGCCTCGCGGAAGACCCTCGACGACTGCGGGTTCTGCTTGCACTGCCACACGCCGTGCGGGCAGTAGTCGGTGATGGTGTGGTAGAGCGGCTTGTGCTGCTCGATCCACTTCAGCATGCGCCGCACGTACTCCGGGTTGTCCCCGTTGCGGAACAGCCCCCACTCCGGGTACGAGACCTCCTTGCCGTGTGCCTTCGCGAAGTCGACGTGCGCCTGGAGTCCGTACGGCTGGGTGACCTGGTCCTCGAAGGTCCGGCCCGGCCCCTGGTCGTACGAATCCATGCCGATGACGTCGACGACGTCGTCGCCCGGGTAGCACTTGGTCCAGCCGATCGCGTCCGTCCCCCGGTTCGGGGCGAAATCGAACTTGAACCGCTGTCCGGGAACGGCGCGCATCGCGTTGACGACGCGCTTCCAGTACGCCTTCCAGTTCTCCGGGTCGGGCCCGCAGCGGTGCGTGTACGTGGTGCCGTTCATCTCCCAGCCGAGCACGACGACCGTGTCCGGCACCCCCAGCGCCACCAGCCGTTCGGCCAGCTTCGTGAAGTGCCGGTCGTACTGGCCCTGCGCGCCGGCCCGGATCAGCTGGGCCACCTGCCAGTCCGGCACCCGGCCCTCGTTGCGGGCCTGCATGGGCACGTTCAGCACGAACATCCGGTCGTCCTCGGCCCGCCGCCACTCGGCCCAGTCCGCCAGGAAGGGCACGTTGCCCTCGATGCCCGCCCACTGGTCACCGGGCAGATACGTGTGCCCGACCCGGATCTCCTTGCCGCCCAGCCAGCGCGACAGGTACGGGATGCGGGCGACGCCGCGCGGCCCGTAGTCGAGGTAGGCGCCCATGGCGATGTCGGAGCCCCCGGGCTCTTCCTCCGGTGCCGCGAGGGCGGCTCCGGTGGCGAGCAGCCCGGCCGTGACCGTACCGATGCAGGTGCTCGCCAGTCGGCGGCGTGGTCTGGGCATGGCGTCTCCCGAGCTTTCCTGAACCGGTGTGCTTGTCAACGACGTTAGACATCACATCTGACGAATGGCCTGTCCGGTGCCCTTTGCCTAGGCCATTCGCAGCTGCGCATCCTGCCCGCTTGGTCCGACTAGGTGAAAGACACCGTTTCCATGCACGCGTTCGCCAACCATGTGCCCGCTGTTCTGCTCAGACTCGATCGGAATCCGTTCCACCACGGAACCCTCGGCGCCGTCAGATCGCTCGGGCGCAAGGGCGTGGAGGTCCATGCCGTCGTCGAAGCCGGGGGAGGTCCCATGGGGCGTTCGCGGTACCTGCGCGCCACGCACCCCGGTCCCGACGGGGGCCTCGACCCCGAAGCGCCCGAGGAGTTGCTGGAGTGCCTGGCCGGGGTGTCGCGGCGGATCGGGCGGCCGGCGGTGCTCATCGCCATGGACGACCTGAGCGCCATCGCGGTCTCCCGGGTCGCCCCGATGCTGACGGACCGTTTCCGGATCCCCCATCAGCCCGACGACCTGCCCGCGCGCGTGGCCGACAAGGCGGAGCTGTCGCGGCTCTGCGCCCGCTGGGGCGTCCCGCACCCGGAGACGGTGATCCCGGCGAGCGGGGCCGAGGCGGCCGAGGCCGCCTGGCGGCTCGGCCTGCCGGTGGTGGCCAAGTGGAGCCGGCCGTGGCTGCTGCCCGCCGCCGCCGGACTGCGCAGCACCACCCTGGTGCACGGCGTCGCGGAGGTGCGGCGGCTGTACGAACGCTCGGCGGAGGCCGGGAGCCGCCTGCTGCTCCAGCGGTTCCTGCCCGCCGGACCCGACACCGACTGGTTCTTCCACGGGACCTTCGCCCGGGGCGGGCGCCCGCTGCTCGCCGGGTCGGGCCGCAAGGAGCTGTCCTGGCCGGTGCGGACGGGGCTGACGGCGGTGGGGCGGTGGCTCCCGGACCCGGCCGTGGAGGAGTCGGGGCTGCGGCTCGCCGAACGGCTCGGCTACCAGGGGATCCTGGACCTCGACTTCCGGTGCGACGAGCGGGGCACCTTCCGGCTGGTGGACTTCAACCCGCGCCCCGGCGCGCAGTTCCGGCTGTTCACCGACGACCGCGGGCTCGACGTGGTCCAGGCGATGTACCTCGATCTGACGGGGCAACGGGTCCCGGAGCCGGTCGGCGGTCCCGGCCGGGTGTTCGTCGCCGAGAACTACGCGCTGCTCGCGGCGGTACGGGGCCGCCGGCTGTCGGCGGCGACGGCTCGACGAAGACCCCGGCCTGCCCGCCCGGCATGTAGCCCCAGGCCTCCCCGAAGTTCTTCAGGTAGGCGAGGTTCTCGCTCTGGAACACCCGCTT
>NZ_JBEXKC010000152.1:0-8874 GCF_040609475.1 Streptomyces sp. NPDC004667
CCCCGCCCCTGCCACCGCCCCCGCCCGCGCAGAGGCGGTGCGGCCGGCGCTGCCGCGGCGCCGGGCCCAGCACCACCTCGCGCCCCAGCTGCGCGAGACCCCCGCCCCGCGCCGGGCACCCGACACCGAGCAACCCGTGCACGACCCCGGCCTGATGGCGGCCTTCCAGCGCGGCTTCGGCCTCGCCCAGTCGGAGCAGCAGGCATGAACCGGGCCCCCGGCCCGGACCCCTCACCCCAGCAAGGAGCACACCCCCATGGCCGGAGAAGCGGCGACGAAGACAGGCAGCCTCTCGGACCTCGACTGGCTGCTCGGCGGCCTGGTCCAACGCGTGCCGTACACGCGCAGCGCGGTGCTGCTCACCGCGGACGGGCTCGTCACCTGCGTACACGGACTGGACCCGGACAGCGCCGACCACATGGCCGCCCTGGCCTCCGGGCTGTACTCGCTGGGGCGCAGCGCCGGATCCCGGTTCGGGGACGGGGCCGAGGTCCGGCAGGTGGTGGTCGAGCTGGACACGGCGCTGGTGTTCGTCTCGGCGGCCGGGTCCGGCACCTGCCTGGCGGTGCTCGCGGACCGGGAGGCGGACGCGGGCGTCCTCGGCTACGAGATGGCGATGCTGGTCAAGAGCGTCCGCCCGTACCTGGCGGCCCCGCCGCGCCGGCCCGCGCACACCGTCGACGCGGAGCGATGAGGGTCTGGGCACGGGGGGACAGGGGATCCGGTGCGGCGCGCGACACGCCCTGGCTGGACGATTCGGCGGGCCGGGTGATGCGCCCGTACACCGCCAGCGGCGGGCGCACCCGGGCGGCCGTCCACCTCGACCTGCTGTCGCTGGTGACCGCGACCGGGGTCCGCCCGCGCGTTCCGCTCGGCGCCGAGCACACCCTCGCGCTGAGGATCTGCGCGGGCGCGGCCGGGGTGACCGTCGCCGAGGTGGCCGGGCAGCTGCGGCTCCCGGCGGTGGTGGTGAAGGTGCTGCTGTCCGATCTGGCGCAGCACGGGGCCGTCTCGGTGCGGGCGCCCCGGTTCCCCGGCGGCGACTCCTTCGCCGACGACGACCAGACCCTGCTCCGGGCGGTGCTCGATGGCCTACGCCGGCGACTGTGACGCCCCCGCCCCGCCCGCGACCCTGAAGATCCTGGTCGCGGGCGGGTTCGGGGCGGGGAAGACCACCTTCGTGGGCGCGGTCAGCGAGATCGAGCCGCTGTGCACGGAGGAAGTGCTGAGCGGGGTGGGCGAGGGCTGCGACCCGATCGACGGGGTGGAGGCGAAGGCGACGACGACGGTCGCGCTGGACTTCGGCCGCCTCACCCTCGACGGCCGGCACGTCCTGTACCTGTTCGGCACGCCGGGGCAGCAGCGCTTCTGGTTCCTGTGGGAGGAACTGTGCGCGGGCGCCCTGGGGGCGGTGGTGCTGGCCGACACCCGCCGGCTCGCCGACTGCTTCCCCGCCGTGGACTTCTTCGAGCGGCGCGGGATCGCCTTCGTCGTCGCCGTCAACGAGTTCGACGACGCACACCGCTACACCGCCGAGGAGGTCCGCGAGGCGGTGGGACTCGGCCCGCGGGTGCCCGTCGTCCGGTGCGACGCGCGACTGAGGGGTTCCGGTACGGGGACCCTCGCGGCCCTCGTCCACCATCTGCTCTCCACAGCGAAACAAGCCCGCCAAGCCCACTCGGATCCGGGGGAACCGCCATGACGTACTACGAATCGACCGGCCACCTGCTCCTCACCCCGGTGGACCGGGAGGCACCCGCGCGTGCCGTCCGGCTGCGCGAACTGGGCCTGGGGGAGCGGGTGGACGCGGAACTCGACGCCTTCGCGGCGCGCGTCGCCCGGACCCTGCGGACCCCGTACGCGGGTGTCAACTTCGTCGGGGAGGAACGGCAGTTCTTCGCCGGTCTGCACCACCGCCCGGACGCCGCGCAGGCCGGATACCCGGCGCGGGTGCTGCCCCGGGACCACGGCTACTGCCCGCACGTGGTGGTGCGGCGCCGCGCCCTGGTGCTCCAGGACGTACGGGACTTCGCGCGCTTCGCGGGCAACGCGGTCGTGGACGAGAGCGGGGTGCGCTCGTACCTGGGGGCTCCCCTCACCGACCGGCGCGGCGTCGTCCTGGGCACGGTGTGCGGGGTGGACGTGGTGCCGCGGCGCTGGGGGACGGAGGGCCTGACGACGGTCAAGGCGCTCGCCGCCGACCTGGTGGAGCTGATCCACGCGCGCGAGGACCGGGGCCGCTGACGGCGCCGGGCCGGGCGGGGGCACGGGAGGGGCCCCCGACAGGGGCCGTCGCCCCCGCCCGGCCCGGTCAGCCCAGGAAGCCGCTGATCCGCTGCCGCAGCGAGGCCGCGTCCAGGCCGTGGGCGGCGGTGTGCTCCTCCATCGTGCCGTAGCGGCGCAGCTCGGCCCGGCCCACCCCGAGCGGCAGGATCCGGTGCGGCACGTCCATCAGGGCCTGTCCGGCGGCCGCCGCGGAGGTTCCGGCCAGGTAGGGCTCGACCAGGACCACCTCCGGCGCGGCCCGGCCCGCGGCGGCGCGCAGGGCCGCGTCGTCGAAGGGGCGCACGGTGGCCGCGTAGAGCACGGTGACGTCGAGGCCCTCGGTCGCGGCGAGGACCTCGTCGAGCAGCGGTCCGACGGCGAGGACCACGCCCGCGCTCCCCGTCCGTACGGTCTGGAAGCGCAGGTCGCCGACCGGGCGCGGGGCGGCGTTCGACTGCGCGGTGAGCCGGACGTACACCTTGTCGTCCCCGGCGGCGTAGGCGTGGCGCAGCAGCTCCTCCGCCTCGTCGGGGTGGCCGGGCGTGTGGACCGTCCAGCCGTCGAGGGTGTCCAGCAGCGCCACGTCGCCCGGCGCCATGTGGGTGAACCCGCCGGCCGGCCAGTCGTAGCTGGCGGCCGCGCTGACCAGGACCCCGCCCGTGCCCTGGTGCCCGAAGTCCAGCTTGACCTGCTCGAAGGGCCGTTCGACCAGGAAGCTGGCGAAGGTGTGGACCACGGGCCGCAGCCCGGTGAGGGCCAGGCCGCCGCCCACGCCGACCAGCAGCTGTTCGCGGATCCCGACGTTGATCACCCGGTCCGGGTGGCGCTGCCGGGCGGGCCGGAACCCGTCCATGGTGATCTCCGCGAGCACGACCGCCAGCCGGTGGTCCTCGTCGAGCAGCTTCGATGTGACCGACACGAACCGGTCCCGCATGGTGTCCATGACCCGCCTCCCTCAGAACTTCTTCTCGACACGGGCGACGACGGCGTGCGGCCGGCCCGGATGCGGCGCGGTGAAGGCGGCGTGCAGCGCCTCGTGGTCCCGCCCGTCCACGGTGACCGCCGACCAGCCGGCCGCCTCGAAGCGGGAGGCGATCCCGCCGCGCCAGCCGTGGGTCGCGGAGTCGTTGTCGATCACCAGGGTGTGCAGCCGCTCCAGTCCGGCCGGGCCGGCGTAGGCGATGGCCTCGTGGTTGCTGCCCTCGTCGAGCTCCGCGTCCCCGATCAGCACCCACACGGCCGGGTCGTCCAGCCCCTGGGCGCGCAGCCCGAGCGCGGTGCCGACGGCGAGCGGCAGCCCGTGCCCCAGCGAGCCGCTGCCGATCTCCACGCCGGGGACCAGGGTGCGGTCGGGGTGGTGGCCGAGGGCGGAGTCGTAGGAACCGAATCCGGCCAGCCACTCGACGGGGAAGAACCCCTTCGCGGCGAGCACGGCGTAGTAGGCCATGGGCCCGTGCCCCTTGGAGAGCAGGAACCGGTCCCGCTCAGCGGCCCCGGCGCTCCCGGGCCCGACGCGCAACACCCGGTCGTAGAGCACCCACAGCGCGTCGAGCGTGGAGGTGGCGGCGGGCCCGTGCTTCTCCGCCCCTGTCATGAGCGCGATGAGTCGGCCCAGATCCTCGTAGCGGAACCCCGTGTCCGCGATTGCCTGTGTCATGCAGCCACCATGCTTCCTCAAGCGGACTTGAGGTCAAGCCGCCGTCGCCGGATCCGTCACATCCGGCCGTCCGTGGAAACCCGCGGGCGACCACCCCCCGAAGTGCGGTATTGTTCAGGTGTTGGTCCGGCCAGGGGAAACCCCAGGTCAGAGACCATCGGGACGTGGCGCAGCTTGGTAGCGCACTTGACTGGGGGTCAAGGGGTCGCAGGTTCAAATCCTGTCGTCCCGACTCGTGAGAGTCGTAGGTCGAGGGGCCGTTTCGGAGAAATCCGAAACGGCCCCTCAGCCGTTTCCGGGACCCGGTCCCGCCGCTGCGGCCGGCCCTTGTCCCCCACACGGGAAAACGCGTGGACCGGGCGGGCGTGCTCGCGGGACACTGCGGTTCCTGGCCCGCACCCGGCGAGGTGACGGCGTCTCGCCCCACGAGGACGCAGGGTTGTGATGGGAACGGCTGAATCGTCCGAAGGTCCGACCGGCAGGGGTCCGGTACTCCTCGCACTGCGCTACTACGGCCGCGAACTGGTCCGGCTCCGCCGACTGGCGGGGCCGGCGATGCTGCTCCCGGCGCTGGGCAACATCGGCATCAACTACCTCGCGCCGCTGGTCGTCGCCAAGCTCGTCGGCCGCATCGCCTCGGGCGCCGGTACGGGGGTCGGCCCGGCGCTGCCCTACGTGTTCGGCTTCGCCGGCGTCCTGTTGTTCTCCGAGGGGCTGTGGCGCCTCGGGCTGCACTTCCTGAACCGCCTCGACGCCCTCGGGATCGAGAGCCTGTACGTGATCGGCATGGACGAGCTGTTCGCCAAGGACGCCGCGTTCTTCCACGACAACTTCGCCGGATCGCTGACCAAGCGGGTGCTGAGCTTCGCCTCCCGCTTCGAGGAGTTCGTCGACACGCTGGCGTTCTCGGTCCTGGGCAGGCTCGTGCCGCTGCTGTTCGGGTCGGTGGTGCTGTGGCAGTACGAACCGCTGCTCGTGGTGGGGCTGTTGACGCTCATCGTCTTGACGGCGGTGTGCGTGCTGCCCCTGATCCGGCGCCGTCAGGCACTGGTCGCCCAGCGCGAGGAGGCGATCGCCCACGTCTCGGGCCACGTCGCCGACAGCCTGATGAACATGGACACCGTCCGGGCCTTCGCCGCCGAGGAACGCGAGGCCGCCGAGCACCGCTCGCGCGTCGCGCGCTCGCGCCGGTACATGCTGCGGTCGTGGGACTACGGCAACCTGCGCATCGACACGATCGTCGCGCCGATGTCCGTACTGACCAACGCGCTCGGCCTGCTGCTCGCCGTCGCGCTGGGCGGCGGGGCGCACGGCGTGGAGGCGGTGGTCGTCGCCTTCACCTACTTCGCCAACGCCACCCGGATCATGTTCGAGTTCAACCAGATCTACCGCCGCCTGGAGAGCTCGATGACGGAGGCCGCGCAGTTCACCACGCTGCTGCTGACCCCGCCCACCGTGGTCGACCCGGTCGCGCCGGAGCCGCTGTGCCTGCGGGCCGGCGACGTCCGGTTCGAGGGGGTGGCCTTCGCCCACGGGGGCGGGGAGCCGCTCTTCGAGCACCTCGACCTGGACGTGCCCAGTGGGACCAAGCTGGGCCTCGTCGGACGGTCCGGCGGGGGGAAGACCACACTGACCCGGCTGCTGCTGCGGATGACCGACATCGACGCGGGCCGGATCACGATCGGGGGCCAGGACATCAGCCGGCTGCGCCAGGCCGACCTGCGCGGCCTGATCGCCTACGTACCGCAGGACCCGGCGATGTTCCACCGCACGCTGCGCGACAACATCGCCTTCGCCCGGCCCGGTGCCACCGACGCCGAAGTCCGGCGCGCGGCCGAGGCGGCGCACGTCACCGAGTTCGCCGACGCCCTGCCGGACGGCTTCGCCACCATGGTCGGCGAGCGCGGCATCAAGCTGTCCGGCGGCCAGCGCCAGCGCGTCGCCCTCGCGCGGGCGATCCTGCGCGACGCGCCGATCCTGCTGCTCGACGAGGCGACCAGCGCCCTGGACTCCGAGAGCGAACTCCTCGTCCAGGAGGCGCTGTGGCGGCTCATGGAAGGGCGGACGGCGCTCGTGGTGGCGCACCGGCTGAGCACCGTGGCCGGCATGGACCGGCTCGTCGTCCTGGACCGGGGAAGGATCGTCGAACAGGGCACGCACCAGGAGCTGCTGGGTGCGGAGGGTGCGTACGCCAAGCTGTGGCAGCACCAGTCGGGCGGTTTCCTCGACGATGCCGCGGCCCGCTCGGAGTCGCTCTGAGTCAGCGTTCCTGGAGGTAGGCGGAGATCATGGCCAGGTCGTTGGCGATGGACAGCACCTCGGTGGGGTCGGCCGTCGGGGTGGAGGCGCCGTTGACGCCCGCGTAGAAGGTGTCGTAGCGGCCGTCGCCCTTGTCCAGGTATCCCGCGATCGTGATCGCCCCGACCGCCAGGCGGTCGTTGAGCGCGTCCAGGCCGACGGCCGCCCCGGTCTTCGCGAAGACCTTGCCGCGGGCCGGGCAGTCGCGGCAGTTCTCCGCCAGCAGCCCGTCGACGCCCAGGACGGGCAGCGCCTCCCGGAAGCGAGCGGCCTCGGGCGTGCGCTGCCAGTACGTCAGCATCTGCACCAGAGCCCGCGGAGTGGCACGGTCCGCCGGGTTGCCGCCCCGGCCGTCCAGCAGTTCCACCTGCTCGCGGTCGACGCCCGCCCCGTCCAGGAACCGGGCCAGTACCGGAAAGCCGTCCATGCACTGCCGGCTGCCCGCGGTGACGGCCAGCAGGCACATGCCGAGGTTGGCGCCCAGGTTGTGGCTGACCTTGAGGATGAGCGTGGCGTACTGGACGAACGGCGGGGAGGTGTACGCGGCCACGCGCGGCCGGCCCCGGTAGTCCCCCGGCAGCCGGCCGACCGGGTCGGGGCCCGTCGGGGACGCGGTGACGCTCACCCCGGCCCGCGCCAGCGCCTCGATCAGGGCGGTGCGGCCGAAGGCCGCCGGATCGGTCACCGGAGCCGTGCGCAGCAGTGGCCGCGCGTCCGCCGCGATCGTGCCGGAGAGCCGGATCCGGGTGCCGCCGCTGGTGGTCGTCACCGTCACGGCGGCCGGGCGGCCCGCCGCCACGGTCCGGACCGTCGAGGAGACCTCGTAGGGGGCGACCCTGGGCCGCCAGTCCAGGCGGGCGGCGGCGCCGGGACGGTCCCCGGGCGTGGTGAGCAGGTCGATCAGGTTGTCGTTGATGATCAGCGGGGTCGGGGTGGGATCGAAGACCGGCTCCGGGAGGAAGAGCCGGTCGTCGACGACCACGTCGCCGTCGACGCGGGTGATGCCCGCGCCGCGCACCTGGCGGGCGATCAGGTCGATGCCGGCGAGGGGGTTCTCCGGGGTGAGCGTGGCGCCCGGGAAGTCGTTGGCGTAGGTGTGGTCGAGGTCGGTGTAGGCGACGGTGCCGTCGGGGGCGGTCCGGCCGCCCATCGTGAGATCGCCCTGCGCGACCAGGTCCAGGTCGCCGGTCAGCGTGGAGCCGCGGCGCTCGCCGACCGCGTAGAGCGGGGTCACGAAGCGGTGGTCGGCGCCCAGCGTCCGCCAGGTTCCGGACACCCCGAACAGTTTGGCCGTGGACCCGGGGATGAAGAACGTCTCCGGCGACAGGCTGTGCACCACCCGGCCGCCGGCGGGGTCGGTCTCCAGGAGGCCCCACCGGGCGTGGCGGTACTCCGGCTTGTGCATGATCGCCACGATCCGGGGGTCGAGCCCGCCGGCCGCGTCGTCGTCGGACGGTGCGGACGCCGTGGTGCCCGATCCGGCGGCCGGGCCCGCGGTCAGGGCCAGGAGCAGCAGGGCCGCGCAACCGGCGGCGACGCGGCGCCCGAGGCATCGGGCCTTCGGTCCTCGCACCACAGCGCGCCCCCGTTTCTCGCGACGCTCGCCCGCCCGGGTCTGTGACCAGCGTGGCACGTCCCCGCACGGGCCGCACATCACCCGTCTGCCGACCCGGCCCGGGGGACGGGGGCCCGGCCGCGGACCCCCGCGGCGCGGCGCGCGGGCGCGGCGGCGCGGGGGTGCGGGGGTGGGATCAGCCCTTGCCGAGGAGGGCGTTCATGCGGGTGATCTCGGCGCTCTGGGAGCTGATGATCGCGGCGGCCATGTCCTTCGCCGGCCCGTACGCGCCCGCGGACTGCTCGGTGCGGGCCATGGCCACGGCGCCTTCGTGGTGCTTGACCATCATCCGGAGGAAGGCCCCGTCGAACTCCTTGCCGGAGGCCTTGGTCAGTTCGTCCATCTCGCCGCCCGTCATCATCCCGGACATGGCGTGCCCGCCGTGACCGGCATCGGCGGCGGGGACCTGCTGCCCCCAGGCCGTCAGCCAGCCCGAGAGGGTCTTGATCTCCGGGTCCTGCGCCTTCCTGATCTCCTCGGCGAGTGCCTTGACCTCGGGCGATCCGGCGCGGGTCGCGGCCAGGTCGGCCATCTCGACCGCCTGGCGGTGGTGGGGGACCATCCCCTGGGCGAAGGCCGTGTCGGCGGCGTTGTTGCCGCCCTGGCCGGGCGTGGCCGAGGCGGAGGACTGGGCGGAGGGCGTGGCGGACGCCGGGGAGCCGACGGCGTGGCCGTCGTGCGTGGGGGCGCCCGCGGAGGAGTCCTTCGCGGAGTCGGTGCCGCAGGCGGCGAGGACGAGGGCGGCGGTCGCCGCCGCGGCCACGGCGGCGGTGCGGCGGACGAGGGAACGCTGGATGTTCATGGTGGTGCTGCTCCTGTGCTGGGGTCTGAGGAATGGCTCGGCGGCACGGGGGTGCCGGAGCCGTCTCATATGCGCAGGAGCTGGAGTTCGCTGAGGGAGGGCGGGGCGCGCCCCCGGACCGCGGACCCGGGTACGGTCCCGTGCGTCCGTGGGGCTGGTGCTGGATCCCGCGCGCCGGGGCGTGCGGTGCGCCATCGGCGCGGTGGCCCCGATGCCGCTGCGGCCGCTGGAGGCCGA
>NZ_JBEXKC010000153.1:0-8758 GCF_040609475.1 Streptomyces sp. NPDC004667
GCGGCGGGGCGGCGGACGCCGGGGAGGTGTTCCTCGACGCGGCGGCCCAGGTGCTGGGCATGCCCCGGGACCGCCTCGACCTGCGGCGCACCCTGCGGGCCTACGGCATCGATTCCGTGACCGCGGCGCAACTGCGGGGACGCGTACGGCGTGAAACGGGACAGGACATCGGGCTGGTCCGGCTGCTCGGCGGGGACACTCTGAGGAGTCTGGCGACCGAGGTGTCCGCGGCGCGGTCCGCGGGCGGCTGACCCCGGAAAGCGGCCGGTGGGAGCGGTGACGGCCGGACGCCACCGCTCCCGTCCACCGATTCCGGACAGGGCTCAAACATGTACTATTGTTCATTCATGGATCTTGGTACAAGTGGATGGGACGGCCCGTGCGGGCGCCCCGTCCAGCCCTCGGTCGAATGAACCCGTTCCCCGTTCACACCACGGGCGGCGGCAGCCGGTAGGGGCCACCCCGCACACCGCGCGCGACAGGAGTACACATGGGAGACACACCGGCCACCGCGACGGAACCGCAGGGCCGCCGTGAACGCAACAAACTGCGTGTCAAGAACCGGATCTACGAGGCCGCGCTGGTCCTCTTCACGCAGCAGGGGTACGACCAGACCACGGTCGACGAGATCACCGAGCGGGCCGATGTGGCGCGCGGGACCTTCTTCAACCACTTCCAGCGCAAGGAAGACCTCATCGCCGAATGGGGTCAGGAGCGCAGGGCGTTGCTGCGCGAGGGCCTGGAGGCGGGGGGGCTCACCAACTCCGAGGACAAGGCCACCCGGCAGGTCCTGTCCCGGTGCATGAGCATCCTCGCCGACATCAGCCTGCGGAACCCGGCCCAGACCAAGGCGATGCTGACCGCCTGGGTGCGTGCCGGGTTCCCGCTCCACGAGCACCCGTACGCGGCCCACATGTTCAGCGAGTTCATCAGGGCGGGGCGCGAGCGGGGCGACGTACCGCGCGACGTCAACGTCGAGCTGGCCGGCCACATGCTGCGCGACATCTACCTCGGCACGCTCTACCAGTGGACGCGGGGCCCGGAGGACGAGGCGGACCTGGAGGCCTCCTTGCAGGCCGCCTGTACCGCCGTCCTCGACGGGCTGGTACCGCGCTGCGCCAGCGTGCGGTGACCCTTCCCGCCCGGCGCCCGCGACGGGGCGCCGGGCGGGGTGATCACCCGTCGCGCGGGGTGCCACCGGGCTCCGGTCATCCCGCGGCGGGTGGGGCCGACGGGCGGGCGGGCGTTCGGGAAGACGCACGTCAGGGTGGAGGCCGCAGTCCGGGCGGACCGGGTGGGGAGCGGGAGCGTTGTACGGGGTGTCGGTGTCCCCGTGAGAGAAGGAAGCTCCTGTGCCCTCTGTGCCCTCTGTGACTCCTGCGGCCTCCCCCGGTGTCGAGACCCTGCTGCGGCGGACCCTCGGCGAGCGGCGCATCGGGCTCGTGGCATGGCGGTTGCTCGTGTTGCAGATCGCCCATCCCGTCGTCGCCGCGGGCATGGACCGGTACTCCACCTACCGCGCCCACCCCTGGCGGCGGATCGAGCACACCATGGAGAGCGGCAGCCGGCTGTTCTTCGCCGGGCCCGAGGAACGGCGCCTGGAAGTGGCCCGCCTCCAGCGCACGCACCGGCGCATCCACGGGACCGACGCGGCCGGACGGGCGTACAGCGCCGAGGATCCCGAGGTCCGCGGCTGGGTGATGGTGACGCTGTACGAGTCCATGACCGCCATGCGCGAACTGTCCGGGGATCCCCTGTCACCCGCCGAACGCGACGTGCTGTACGCGGAGTTCCTCGACGTGTGCGCCGCCCTCGGGATTCCGGGCGAGGTGCTCCCGGCGGGCGCCGCCGATGTCCCGGCGTACGTCGAGCGCACCGTGCGGGAGGTCCTGGAGTACGGCCCCGAGGTGCGCCACATGCTCCACGGGTTGCTCCGCGAGGCCCCCGCCCCGCGCCGGCTGGCGCGGCCGGCACTCGCGTGGCCGCTGCTGCGGGTGGTGATCGCCCGCGCACTGGCCGCCCTGACGGTCAGCGATCTGCCGCCGGCCTGGCACGAGAAGTTCGGGACGTCGCGCGGGCCCGGGGGCGCCGCGCTGTCGTGGACGCTGCACCACGGACTGCGCCACGCCATGCGTCTGGCTCCCGATCGGGTGCGCTACCGCCGCCGCTCCGTGAGTGGCGCGCCCGCGCCGGTGGTGGTGCCCAGGGCCCGGATCGGCGGCGATTCCCGTCCGGCCCGGCTGGAGGCGTTCTTCCGTCAGGTGCTGGACCAGACCGGCAACGGCCGGGTCGACTCCGCCGACCTCCAGGCCATGGTGCACACCGTGTGCTGGCGGCTCGAACTGCCCGCGGAACGGGAGGACGAGGTCTACGCCGCGTTCGAGGGCTGGTGGCGCCAGCTCCGGGAGGCGGCCGACGCCGACGGCGACGGGGGCGTGGACTGCCGCGAATTCGTGTCCGCGATGCTGGCCGGGGTGGACCGTGACCCGGCGTACCTGGAGAACGGCCTCGTACCGGCGGTGCGGGCACTGTTCCGGGCCGCCGATGCCGACGGCAGCGGCTGCCTGGGGGCTGACGAGTACCGGCTGCTGTTCGGGGGTCCCCGGGTGCACCCGGCCGAACTCAACGACGGGTTCCGGGAGATGGACGCGGACGGGGACGGCCGGGTCGAGGAGGCGGAGTTCGTCGCCGCGTTCCGCGAGTTCTTCACCGCCCGGACCGACAGCACCGCCGGAGCGGGCCTGCTCGGCCGGGCCTGACGGGCGTCGGCGCTCAGCGGGGCGGCTCGCACCGCCGGGGAAGGGTCACGGTGCCGGGCCGGTGCTCGAAGGTGTCCATGACCAGCCACTCGTCCAGCGCGGGGTCGTACAGGTTCTGGACACCGAACTGCAGCACCTGCCAGAAGGTGCCGCGGTCGCTCTCGTCGACGTAGATGTCGCCGAGCGCGAGCGGCAGTCGGAGGTGGTTCCCGGGAGGCAGTTCGGGCAGGACCACGCCCACCCTCCAGTGGTTCACGCGCCGCTGCGGATGCGTGCCCCGCAGGGTCTGCGGCCCGACGAACCGGGCGTTCTCGAACGCCCGGTTCAGGTCCTCCAGATTGAAGCCCGGGATGCGTGAGCAGGGGTGTTCGTCGAGGCCGGGCCATTTGTACGTCAGCGTGTAGAGCGTGTCGTGGTAGATCAGGTTGGTGAACCAGATGGGGTACTGCGGGCCGCCGGCCGTCATCTGGCTGTCGCCGTCCCTCCCCTCCCAGGTGAACGGGACCTCGATGTCCAGGTCACGGACGATCCACTTGCCCTTGCCCCGGAAGTCGCGGGGGAGGCGGGGCGGAGGCGGCTTCGGGGAGGACTCCCGGCCCGCGGCCACGGTCCCGGGCGACACTGCGGTCCCGGGCGACGGTACGGTCCCCGTCCGGGTTCCGGTCGCGGCGGCCGGTGGCGGGGCCGCCAGGGCGAGGGCGGCCATTGCGGCGAGGGCGGCGGACGTGACCGTCCGACGCGTGCCATTCCAACCCATGGTCTTCCTCGGCTGTCGTGTCTGGCGCGCCGTCATGGCGCGAGGACAATCACGGAGATTCTGGGACACCGTCCCCGGAATTGAGCATTCCGAAACCGATGGTCCCCGTGCCGGGGTCTTCGGGTCGGGGTCTTCGGGTCGGGGTCTTCGGGTCGGGCCCCGGGGTGGACGGGTGGGCCGCGGGCCCTCGGCCTTCGGCCCCGTCCGGCCCCGGCCGTGCCCTACTCGCGGATGCCCGCCGCTTCGACCGCCCTTCGGCGGGTCGCGCGTCGGGCCGCCTGCCACGCGGTGGCCACCGTGACGAGGGCACACAGGGCGACGGTCCCGCCGATCCGGGTCCACGGGAGCACCGTCGGCGCGCCGGTCACGAGCCTGCCCAGCGAGGCGTGCTGGGTCACCGCGGCGAGGGCGGTCGCCACGGCGGCGAGTACGGTCGCGACGACCACCGCCACGGCCGACTCGGCCACGGCCACCTTCACGATCTGGCCGCGCACCGCACCGGCCAGTGCGAGGAGGGCGAACTCCCGCCGCCGTCCGGCCATCGCCATGATCAGGGTGTTGGCGACCGCGATCAGCGCGTAGGCCAGCGCGATGCCCAGGACGATCACCGCGGCGTTGTCCGTCTGCTCCGCGGCGTGCGCGCGCAGGCTCTCCAGGTGGGCGTCGTAGGTCACGACGCGCGCGCCCGAGCCGGCCAGGGCGCGGTTCACCGCCGCCGTCTGCCGCTCGTCGAGCGGCAGACCGCTGCCCGCGAGGGAGTCGAGGTAGACCGTGCCGGGCGGCAGCCCGCCGGTCAGCGACGCCGGCAGATAGGTGTCGTCGCCGTTCAGGCCGCGTGCGACGACCGCGGCGATGACGGTCGGTACCCGCGCACCGGTCGGCAGCAGGGTGATCACCTGGTCCCCGACCGAGAGGCCGTTGGATTCGGCCGCGTGTTCGTCGACGACGAGGAAGTTCTCGGGCAGCGAGGTGAGCGAGCCGGAGAGCACGGGCGGCGTGACGGTGGCGCCCAGCGCCGCCGCGGGCACCGCGTTGGCGCTCAGCGAGTCGAGCTGCTCGCCCTGTGCGGTGCCGATCCGGATGTTCATCGAGGTGACCGGGGTGACCCGGACGCCGGGCACGGCCGCCAGCCGCCCCAGCGTCCCGGCGTCGATGCCGGAGCCGCCGGGCACCACCACGTCGGCCGCGTGGATCTCCTGCCGTTGCCGGGCGAGCACGACGGCGTCACCGGACTCCTGCACCGTCAGCAGGGTGCCGACCAGTCCGACCGCCACGACGATCGGTGCCACCGTGGCGGCCGTACGCCGCCGTGAGGTGAGGATGTTCTCGCGGACCAGCAGCGGACCGGCCTTCGCCGAGCCGCGCAGCGGGCCGACCAGCAGCCGGGTGACCGGCCGCAGCAGGATCGGCGCCAGCAGGGCGACCGCGCCCACGTACAGGACCGGGACCGCCTCGTACTTGCGGGCGCTTGCCGCGAGGTGCGGCTCGGTCCGGCAGATGACGATCCCCGCGACGACCGCGCCGACCAGCATCCCGATGCCCGCCAGCCACCGGACCGGCGTCATCCCGCGGCGTTCCACCGCGCTCTCGCGCAGCACTTCGATCGGCCGGACCAGCGAGACCCGGACCAGGGTGGCGGCCGAGCCGGCCAGCGCGGCGGCCACACCGATGACGAAGGAGACCAGCAGGGGCAGGGGGGCGAAGCCGATGGTGAACCAGGAGGGGGCCACGTGGTGGCCGAGCATCCAGGAGCGCAGCGGAACGGTGCACAACGGGGCGAGGACGCAGCCGGCAGCCGCCGCCGCCAGGCCGATCAGCAACGCCTCGCCCAGCACCATGCGGCGCACCTGCCGGGGTGCGGCGCCCACCAGCCGCATCAGTGCCAGCTCGCGGCGGCGCTGCTCGGTGGCGAAGGCGAAGGTCGCCATGACGACGAACACCGCGACGCACACGGCGAGTCCGGTCGTACTGCCGGCCATCGCCTGGGCGTTGGCGAGCGCCTGGGCGCCGCCGGTGGAGTCGGCGTCGAGGCGGGTCAGGGCATCGCCTTCGAGGACCACGGCCCGGCCTCCCACGAGGGTGGCCAGCCCCGCCGGGTCCTGGTCGGTGACCAGGGCGTTGACAGCGGGCGACAGGCGCCCGGCCTCGGCGTCGTCGAAGAAGACCGCGCTCTCGAACCAGAGCGCGTCGGTGACCCCCACCACCCGGTAGCGTCCGGTGCCCCCGGCGGTGGCGGCGCCGACCTGACGACCGATCAGCGACGGGGCGCCGCCGCCGAGGGCGATCTCGTCCGGGGCCCGCGGTGCGCGCCCGGCCACCAGGCGGTATCCCGCGAAGGCGGCCGAGGACCAGGGGTGGCCCGTCGTCCCCGCCGGACCCGGCTCCAGCCGCACCGGGAAGCTGCGGTCGGGGGTGGCCTTCCCGGCCGCCGTCACCTGTGCCACGACCGTGGGCGGCAACGCGGCCGGGGCCTTCATCGGCCGCCCCTCGAAACCCTGCGGCGCGACCACGGCCGGGGCCCGCCCGAACCGCTGCGGGCCCGGATGCGGTGTGCCGAAGGTGGCCGCCAGGGTCAGCGTCATCATGCCGATCATGGTCGTGCCGAGCGCGAGGGCGAGGAAGGCGCCCAGGAAGCCCGTCATGCGGTGGCGCAGGGTGGCCGCGGCGATCCTCAGCACGGCTTCGTCCCGTCCCCGGCGGGCTCCAGTGCGGCCATCCGCCGGGCCACGGTCTCCGCCGTCGGCCCGAGCAGTTCGCCGGTCACCCTGCCATCGGCGAGGAAGACCACCCGCTGCGCGTACGAAGCGGCTCCCGGGTCGTGCGTGACCATGATCACCGTCTGCCCGTGCTCGTCGACGACGCCGCGCAGCAGTGCCAGGACCTCCTGCGCGGTACGCGAGTCCAGCGCGCCGGTCGGCTCGTCCGCGAAGATCACCGCGGGCCGGCTCACCAGCGCACGCGCGATGGCGACACGCTGCTGCTGGCCGCCGGAGAGCTCGGCGGGCCGGTGTCCGCCGCGCTCGGCCAGGCCGACCTCCGCCAGCCCCCGGTCGATCGTCACCGGGTCGATCGCCCGCCCGGCCAACCGCAGCGGCAGCTCGACGTTCTGCCGGGCCGTGAGTGCCGGGATCAGGTTGAAGGACTGGAAGACGAAGCCCATGTGCTCCCGGCGCAGTTCGGTCAGGGCCCGCTCGGAGAGCTCGTGCAGCGGCACGCCGTCGAGCAGCACCCGGCCCGCGTCGACCCGGTCGAGTCCCGCAGCGCACTGCAGCAGCGTCGACTTGCCCGAACCGGAGGGGCCCATGACGGCGGTGAAGGTGCCCGCCTCGAAGTCGACGTCCACCGTGTCGAGGGCGTGCACCCGGTTGTCGCCGCGGCCGTGGGTCTTGCGCACGGCGGTCAGGCGGACGGTGCCGCCCGCCCTCTCCGCGACGGGTCGGGCGGGGCTCGAAGCCCGTTTCGGCAGAACCTTGTTCCGGAACACTCTCTCGACTTCTCCCAGCGCGCAGCGGTCGCGGGCATCGGTCACCCGCCGCAGCGACGCTAGGGCCGGGCTCGGTGTCCGCACCTCCGGGTCGTCCCTGGTCCGCACCCTGAGGTACCCCTGATCCGGGCCGTCGGCTGATCGTCGACAATCACGGGGGTGTGGCGGCGCCGTGGCGTCGCGCACCAGCATGTCGATCCACGAGGGCGGGCCATGTCGGGGAACACGAGCGGGCGGGAACTGTGGGGCAGGACGTATCTGGCGCTGCTGCCCTGGACCCGCCTGCCCATGGGTGATCTGCACGCACGCTGCGCGGAGGCGGTGACGGCGGCGCTCGCCGTGCTGTGGGGCGGGTGCGACGACGCGCTTCTCGACGCGCCGGCCTGCGACGGGCAGATCCACGCGATCGTTGCCGCTCAGAAGGCGTACGGGCTCGGATGGCGCGACGCGGTGCTCGGCGATGTCACGGCGGATGCGCGGGCCGCCCGGCTGGGCGACGGCCCGGGTGGCCTGTGGGCACCGGCCGAGCGCTGGAACCGTGGCCGGGGGCGGACGTTCCGGCCCACCCTCCGCCGCGATCTGGAATTCTTCGCGATGCATCCCTGGGCCGGGGAGTTGGAACGGCTGCGGGCCGTGCGGCGCGCCGTCGAAGCCGCTTCGGCCGATCCCCGCACCGCGCTGACCTTGCTCTTGCGTACGGCGTGGACGGACAAGGCCACCGAACGGCGGGGCTGGGATGACGCCGAATGGTGGCAGTACCTGGAGGTCGATGCCCTGGTGGCCTGGGCGGTGGTCGCCCTGGGCCTGCCCGTGGAAGACCCCGCCGGCGCGGGAACGGCCGTCGAGGAAGCCGCCGAGGCGGTGAGCCCGTCCGACTGGACCTGGACGGGGACGGGACTGCCGGACGGTTTCCTCGACGCCGCGTTCGCAGCGCTGGAGCTGTGACGCCGACAGGGCCCGGCGATGTCGTGGGCCGTCCGGGAGGGATCGGTGCACGGCAGGTTCGGCCGAGGGAACGCGCCGACCGCGTGCCGGCGGCTTTTCATGCCGACGGGCGGTCCTCCCAGGGGCGGACCCTGCCGACGACCTCGGTCACCGACGCGTGCTGCGCCAGGGTCGCGGCGACTGCGGCGTACGCGTGCGGCCGGCCCTGGGCGTGAACCCACGGCACGGCCTGCCGGAACGGTCCCGTACGTGGCGGGACACGACGACGGTGGTGCGTCCCTCACGGACCAGCCCGCCCACGACTCCGGCCGGCATCCCCGTACCGCCGACCACCAGCACCGGACTCCGAAGAGTCGACTCGGTGACATTCGTTCGGGCATGTTCGCACGGGGAGGCGGCGTCGGGGTGTTACAGGATCTCGATGGAGTTGACCTGGGGCGGGCGGTTCGGGAAGGAGATTTCGGTCCAGCGGTTGATGCGTACGGAGTCGCCGTTGGCGTCGTAGTAGATCAGGTCGTTGTTGCCGGTGGAGATCTTGTCGACCCACCAGCCTCCGAAGCCGGTCCGCCCCCTGTTCGCGTAGCAGTCCACGCTCTGCCGACCGCCGCTGTGGGACCAGATCTTCAGGAAGTTCTCGCCGCCCCGGCACTCGACGTGGTCGATGGCGAAGGCGTTTCCGGGGGTGGTCAGCGTGAGCGATGCCGCCGCGACGAACGTGACGGCGGCCGATCGGACGAACCTCGTCGACTTCAAGAGCACGATCTCTCCTTCACGGGAACCCGGTGGGGAGGGCGGCCCCGTGCCCCCGGGCAC
>NZ_JBEXKC010000154.1:0-8675 GCF_040609475.1 Streptomyces sp. NPDC004667
GCGTCGCCCGCGCAGGTCACCACCAGGCTCCATCCGGCCGGCTCTTCGCCGGGGCCCGCGATCCGGTGCGGCAGGGCCAGCTCGCGCGGGAAGACCGCACCGACGACCAGGCCGCCGGGCAGCTTCGAGCGCAGCCGGCACGGCGGACGCCCGGAGGGCACCTGGGTCTCGCGCGTGGCGGGATAGGCCAGCCTGCGGCCCGCCATGACGGGCGCGTAGAGCCCGAACAGCCCGCTCCGCTCGGCCATGCGGAAGGCGACGTCCCGGGCGGCGACCGCGGCGGGCCTGCGCACCATCCACCCGCGGGTCTGGATGTCGGTGTCCCGCACCACCCGGCGCGCCACGGCGGCGCGTTCGGGCCCGTAGGTCAGCAGCAGGTCGGAGGGGGCCTGACCGTGGAGCACCGCCGCGATCTTCCACGCCAGGTTGTGGGCGTCCTGGATCCCCGTGTTCAGTCCCTGCCCGCCGGCGGGGCTGTGGACGTGCGCCGCGTCCCCGGCGATGAAGACCCGCCCCAGCTGGAACTCGGTGGCATGGCGGGCGTGGATGCGGAATTCGCTGACCCATACCGGCTCGGTCAGCCGCACGCCGTGCGGCCCGCGTTCGTCCACGATCTTCTGCATGCGCTCGACGCTGACCTTCTCGCCCGCGGGCAGGCTGGAGAAGAACCGGAAGACGCCGCCCGGCAGCGCCACGATGACCAGCGCACCGGCCGACGACTGGTAGTACAGGGCCTGGTCCGGCGGCAGGAACCCCTCGATGCGGGCGTCGACGAGGGCGAAGGCGCTCTCGTACGTGCTGCCGGTGAACCCGCCGCCGAGCTGGCCCCGCACCGCGCTGCCCGCGCCGTCGGTGCCCACGACGAACGGGGCCCGGGTGCGCTCGATGCGGCCGTCGCCGTGTTCGAGCACGGCCGTGACGTCGGCGGCCCCGTCGATCCGCCCGGAGAAGTCGACGCCCTCCAGCGTGAGCAGCCGCACCCCCCGCTCCACCTTGCCGCCCAGGCTCGCCAGCCGGTCGCGCAGGATCCGCTCGGTCTCGTTCTGCGGCAGGCACACGGGGCTGAGGTGCTGCGGGAAGTCGAACCCGGCCAGGCGCCGGCGCTCGGAGAAGTAGCTGAAGGTGTTGATCTGGATGCCCGCCTCGCGCAGCTCGCCGAGGATGCCGAGGTCCTCGAAGAGGTCGATGCTGCGCGGCCACACCAGCAGGGCCTTGGGGAAGGGCGAGGGCTCCGTCGCGCGGTCGATGACGCGTACGCGTACTCCCCTGCGCAGCAGTTCGCACGCCGCCGTCATCCCGGTCGGTCCCGCGCCCACGACGAGCACGTCGTAGGGCTCGGGCTCCCCGGCCGTCCGCGCCGGTTCCGAAGTGCTCGGCATATCTGTTCCGCCTCTCATTGACGACAACCATCAAATCTCTTATGTTTCTTCGAAACCTTACATCGCACTTCGAGGCCTGGCGAGAGGAACGGGCCATCGAAGCGAGCACCCCGCCGAAGCCGTCCGAAACGGCGCCCCACCGACGGGGAGCGTCTGGCGAATCCCCCGTAAGCCAGGCGCTCCCTCCCCCCACCAGCACCCCCCGGCACCCCCCCCGCACCCGAACACCCATCGACCGAAAGCAGGATGAAGATGCGATACCGCTACCTGGGCGACACCGGACTGTCCGTGTCGGAGCTGTGCTTCGGCGCCATGACGTTCGGCGGCGGGGCCTCCTTCCTGGGCGCCGCCGACCGCAACTGGTCGGAGTTCGGCACCGTCCAGGACGGGAACGTCGAGCAGATGATGAGCCAGGCCCTCGACGCCGGCATCAACTTCTTCGACACCGCCGACGTCTACAAGAACGGCATGGGCGAGGAGTTCTTCGGCCGTACCCTCGCCAAGGTCCGCGACCGCGTCATCATCGGGACCAAGGGCCGCTGGCGCATCACGGACGACCCGAACGACGTCGGCGCCACGCGCCACCACCTCTACGCGGCCGTCGAGAACAGCCTGCGGCGCCTGAACACCGACTACATCGACCTCTACCACATCCACGGATTCGACCCGCGCACCTCGCTCGACGAGACGCTGCGCGTGCTCGACGACCTGATCCGCTCGGGCAAGGTCCGCTACATCGGCGTCTCCAACTTCGCCGGCTGGCAGCTCATGAAGGCCCTGTCGGTCTCCGACCGCCGCAACCTCGCCCGCTTCGTCTGCTACCAGGGCTACTACAACATCGCCGCCCGCGACCTCGAACGGGAGATCGTGCCGCTCGCCGTCGACCAGAACGTCGGCATCACCGCCTGGTCCCCGCTGGCCGGCGGGTTCCTGACGGGCAAGTACCGCCGGGGCGAGGGCCGCCCCGAGGGCAGCCGCCTGTCCCAGCGCACCCCCGCCGAATCGGCACCGCTGACCGACGAGGACCAGGCCTACGACATCGTCGACACCATGGCGCAGGTCGCCGAGGAGCGCGGCGCCACCGTCGCCCAGGTCGCCATCAACTGGGTGCTCGCCAAGCCCGGCATCACCTCGGCCGTCATCGGTGCGACCAAGCCGCACCAGCTCGCCGACAACCTCCAGGCGATGGAGTGGACGCTGAACGAGGACGAACTCGCCCGCCTCGACAAGGTCAGCGAGACCGTCGCCCCCTACCCGTACTGGCACATCGGCACCGTCGGCGCCGACCGCAAGCAGCCGGGCGACGTCTACCCGGCCTGATCACCACCACCTGGCGCGCTGCGCGGGCGACAACTGCGCAGCCGTGGAGGGACGACCCGTCGTGTCGTCCCTCCACCCGCTGTGCCCCGCGCCCGCGTCGGTCCGTGCACCGACAGTGAGCAGGAACCCTCACCGCGAACAGAAAGCCAGGCCACCATGACCATTGCCACCGAGGTCGCCACCGAGGCGCTCCCGGAACTCGACTACGCCCGTACCGTCGACCGCCTCCTCGTCCACCGGGACGCCCTGGGAGAGGTGTTCCTGACGGACCTGCAGCCACTGGGTGACACCAGATACGCGGCGGCGGCGCAGCTGCCCCGCTCGCACGCCTACTACGGCGACCACCTGCTCCGCCCCGGCCACCACGACCCCCTGCTGATACTCGAAGCGTGCCGCCAGGCCACCCTCGCGGGCGCCCACCGCTTCTTCGGCGTACCGGCCGACAACAAGTTCATCCTCACCCACCTGGGCCTGCGCATCGAACGCCCCGAGCTGGTGTTCGTGGGCACCTCGCCGTTCCGCCTCGCCCTGCACGTACGCATCGCCAAGCGCATGGAGCGCGAGGGCCGCGTCACCGGACTCGACTACGAGATCACCCTGTCCGGCGGCGGCGCCGTCTTCGGCACCGCCTCCGTCGGCCTGCGGTTCAAGGACCCCAACGGCTACCTCACCCTGCGGCTGAACAACCGTGACGGAATGGCCCTGCCGTCCTCCGCCTCGTACCCGGCCGTCACCCCCGGCGCGCCCATGGCCCCGCACCTGGTGGGCCGCGCCAACCCCGACAACGTCGTCCTGCTGGACGGCGTCGTCGTCGGCGAGAGCGCGCAGGCTCTGCTGCGCATCCCGGCCAAGCACGCCAGCCTCTTCGACCACCCGCAGGACCACCTGCCCGGCATGGTGATCGCCGAGGGCGCGCGCCAGCTCGCCCTGTTCGCCGCGCTCGAAGTCCGCGGGCTCTCCGCCTCCAAGACCCTGCTCACCGCGCTCGACGTGCGGTTCACCCGCTTCGGCGAGCTGGAGGACGACACCGTGCTGAGCGCCGTTGTGGGCGGCTCCGGCCGTGGCCACCACCCGGCCGAGGCCCCCGTCGACTACACCCTCGGAGGCGTCCTCGCCGCCGTCGACGAGGACGAGCAGCGCCCCGAGGACCTGCGGGTCGGGGTCGAGGCGACGCAGAAGGGAGAGGCGCTGTGCACCTTCACCTTCACGCTCACCCGCATGACGGCATGACCCGCGCCACGCCGACGAAGGGGCCGAGATGACCAGCACCACACGGACCGCGGCGTTCTCCGACGTGGACGAGACGCTGATCCGCGTCAAGAGCATGTTCCGCTTCCTGGAGTTCTACCTGCGCGGGCGGGGGGAGCCGCCGGCCACCTTCGAGCGGCTGACGGATGAACTGCGGCAGGCCGCGCTGCGCGGCGCCGCACGCGTGGACGTCAACCGCCGCTACTACCGCCTGCTGCGCGGCGAGAGCGCGAGGCGGCTGGCGGACGAGGGGCGGCGCTGGTTCGCCGCCGAGTGGCGGGAGCTCGCCGAGGGCCTCTACGTGCCCGAGGTCGAAGAGGCCCTGGCCGCCCACCGCAAGGCCGGACGGGACGTGGTCCTGGTATCCGGGTCCTTCTTCGGCCCGCTCGAGCCCATCGCGGCGGACGTGGGCGCCTCGGCCGTCCTGGCCACCCGTCCCGTGATCCGCCGGGGCGAGCTCACCGGAGAGGTGCTGGCCCCGATGATCGGCGAGGCGAAGGGGCGCGCAGTCCGCCTCACCGCACCGCTCGCCGGACTGGACCTCGCCGGCAGCTGGGCGTACGGCGACCACGGCAGCGACCTGCCGATGCTGAGGGCGGTCGGCCATCCCGTGGTCGTCGGCTACGACCCGGAGCTCGCGGTGCACGCCTCCGCGCCGGGATGGGGACGTCTGCTGCCCGGACCGGCGCGGCGATGACAACGGCCGGGCCCCTCGCCAGGGCCCGGCGCCACCAGCGGGCCGCACCCGGCGGTCCGTCCGGAACAGGGGGAGCAACCCAATGACCCGCATCGGAATCGTGTCCACCGGCTCGTACCTGCCCGACACCGTGGTCGGCAACGAGGAGATAGCGCGCGGAGCGGGGGTGAGCGACGAATGGATCGTCCGCAAGACCGGCATCCGCGAGCGGCGCAGGGCCGACGACCGCGACGCCACCTCGGACCTCGCGGCCCGCGCCGCCCTCGCGGCGCTGGAGCAGGCGGGGGTGGAGCCGCGGGACGTCGCGTACATCGTCCTCGCGACCTCCACGCCCGACCATCCGCAGCCCGCGACCGCGAGCATCGTGCAGCACCTCATCGGCGCGGTGAACGCCGCCGCCTTCGACATCAACGCCGTGTGCAGCGGCTTCGTCTACGCCACGGCCGTCGCGGAGCGGCTGCTGCGCGCCGCGGAGGAGGGCCGCCACGCCCTGGTCATCGGCGCGGACATCTACTCGCGCATCCTGGACTACTCCGACCGCAAGACCGCCATCCTCTTCGGCGACGGCGCGGGCGCGGTGCTGCTCGGCACGGTGCCCGAGGACCGGGGCATCACGGAGACCAGCCTGCTCAGCCGCGGCGACCAGTACCGCCTGATCAGCGTTCCCGCCGGCGGCAGCCGCATGCCGGCGAACGACCGCACGCTGAGCGAGGGGGCCCACTTCTTCCGCATGGACGGCCGCGGGGTGCGCTCGTTCGTGCGGGACAACCTGCCGTCGGCCCTGCACGAACTGCTCGACCGGGCCGGGGTGGAGCGCGAGCTGGTCCGGCACTTCGTACCGCACCAGGCCAACGGCGTCATGCTCGGCGAGGTGTGGCCCGAGCTGGGCCTGCCCCGGGCGACGATGCACCTCGCGGTGGAGGAGTACGGCAACACCGGCTCCGCCTCGGTGCCCATCACGCTCGACGCGGCACACCGGCGCGGGGAGTTCGCCGACGGGGAGACCGTACTGATGGCCGGCTTCGGCGGGGGGATGACCGTGGGGGCGGTGCTGACCCGGTGGGCGCCCACCGCCTTCGCGCGGCCCCGCAGTCAGGAACTCACGGCGGTGGTCTGAGCCGTGGCCGAGCACCCCACCGTGACGACGTCCGTCGCCCACGACCCCGAGCTCATCAGGCTGATCGAACGGTACGTCGCCTGGCGCAGGCGGGAGCGTCTGCGCCAGGCCGTCGAACGATCCCTCGCCGAGCGGCTGCTGGGCGAGGCCCAGCCACACGGGCGGCAGGGGTCCCACTCACCGGAGTATCAGCTATCGAGTAGATAGCCTGTGGCGAATAGGCATAAGATGTCTTATGCTCTGTTGAAGTCATCCGACCATGCGCAATCACGCAACTCTCAAGCAGGAGGAGAACTGTGTCCGACCACAGTTCAAGCGGCCGCCCCAGCACCATGGCGATCACGGTGGGCCTGTTCTTACTGGCACTGAACTTACGACCGGCGCTCGGTGCCGTGTCCCCCGTACTCAACGACATCCAGGGGTCCTTGAACCTGTCCGATTCGGCGGTCAGCCTGCTCACCACCCTGCCCGTGGTGTGCCTGGGCGTCTTCGCCGCCGTCTCGCCCGCCCTCTCCCGCCGACTGGGCACCCCCGTCGCGCTGGTGCTGGGCTTCGTACTCCTCATCGCGGGCATCCTGATCCGCCTCGAAACCGCCGCCTGGGCCATGTTCCTGGGCACCGCCCTCGCGGGAGCGGGCCTCGCCATCGGCAACGTGCTCATGCCCGCGGTCATCAAGAGCGCCTTCCCCGACCGGGTCCGGCTCTACACCGGCATCGCCACCGCCGCGCTCAGCGCCGGAGCCGCACTGTCCGCGGGCATCGCGGTACCCCTGCGCGACAGCGTCGGCGGCTGGAGCAACTCCCTCGCCCTGTGGGCCCTTCCCGCCGCCGTCGGCCTGCTGGTCTGGCTGCCCCTGTCCAAGCGGTCCTCCCGGCCCGCGGCCGCCGCCGCCCCCACCGGCGACAAGGGATCGCTGCTCGGCGACGCCATGGCCTGGCAGGTCACCGGCTACCTCGCCCTGCGCGCCCTGGCCTACTTCACCGCCCTGGGCTGGCTGCCGACCGTCCTGGTCGACTTCGGCTACAGCAACTCCTCCGCCGGCGCCATGCTGTCCCTGGCCATGCTCATCAGCGTGCCGGGCGCCCTGGTCGCCCCGGTGCTGGTCGGGCGCAGCGGAACCGCCCCCATCGTCACCGTCATCGCCGTCGCGGGCGCGGCCAGCCTCCTCGGCCTGCTGTTCCTCCCGGGCGCCGCCGTCCTGTGGGTCGCCCTCCTGGGCCTGACGCTCGGCGCCGGCCACGCCATGGCCCTGACCTTCATCGGTCTGCGCTCCGCGAACCCGCAGACCGCCGCGCAGCTGTCCGGCATGGTGCAGACCATCGGCTACCTGGTCGGAGGCATCGCCGGCCCGCTGCTGCTCGGCCTGCTGCACGGCGCGACCGACAGCTGGACCGTCTCGCTGGTCCTCCTCGCCGTCTTCACCCTGCCCGAGCTGGTGTTCGGCCTCGCCTCCAGCCGCAACCGCTTCGTGCGCCCCCGCCGCACGGCCGACCGGCCGACGGCCACCCCCGCCCCCGCCCCGGGTCCCGCGCTCGTCGACTGACCGCCCCCGGCGATCACCTCCCCCCCCACACATCCCCCGCGACGCCTCGTCCCGCCGCCCCCGCGGTGGGGCGGCCCAGGCCTGCCCCCGTACCCACCCCCCAGGAGATCCCGTGTACCACGTCGCCGTTGCCTTCGACGTCCTGCCCGAGCACCACGAGGAGTTCATCGCGGCCAGCCACGAGGACGCCCGCGAGTCCGCCGTGGACGAACCGTTCACCCAGCGCTTCGAGCTCGTCGTCGACGAGAACGACCCCAACCGCTTCTACCTCGACGAGGTCTACGACGACGCGGCCTCGTTCGACAAGCACATGGCCGGCCCCCACTTCGCCCGCTTCTTCGAGCGGATCGGCCACATCGCCGAGGGCCCCACCTGGCTCATCCGCGGCACCCGCGTCATCGACCCGACCAACACCTGAGCCCCCGGCCGCACCCCGACCGGCCCGCCGACCACAGAGGAGGACTCCATGTGCAGTCCCGACGTCATGAAGCTCGTCCACGGACAGGACGGCCACCAGTGCGGCGGTCATCCCGGCGCGGACACCGAAACCGCCGCGACCGCCGAGGCCCAGGGCGCCCCCCGCCCCGCGCGGGCGCCGGCCCCGCTGATCCGGGGCAGCCGGGTCAGCGACCTCACGCACACCTTCGGCAACGACTTCCCCGTGCTGGAACCGATCGTCCTCAAGCCCAACATCGACCACTTCGCCCACATCGCGGACGAAGGGTTCAACGCCAACAAGCTGGAGATCGACGAGCACACCGGAACCCACGTCGACGGCCCCGCACACCTCGTGGACGGGCCCATCTACACCGACGAGATCCCCATCGACCGCCTGATCGCACCGCTGTGCGTCATCCGCATCGGCGACCGCGTCGCCAAGGACCACGACGCCACCCTGACCGCCGACGACATCCTGGCGTACGAGAGCCGCCACGGCCGGATCCCCGACGGCGCCCTGGTCGTCATGGACTCGGGCTGGTGCGACCGGATCAACACACCGGGGGCCTACATCAACCGGGACGCCGACGGCGTTCCGCACTTCCCCGGCCTGGGCTTCGACGCCGCCGAGTTCCTGGTGCGCGAGCGTTCGATCGTCGCCGCCGGCACCGACACCCCCAGCCTCGACGCCTCGAAGAACCTCCAGATCGACGACCCCGGCGCACACCGCATCATCCTCGGCGACATGCGCTACGGCGTCGAGAACATCGCCAACCTCGACACCGTCCCCGACTTCGGGGCCACCGTCCTCGTCGGACTGATCAAGCACCGCAAGGGCTTCGCCGGCCCCTGCCGGGTGTTCGGCATCTACTGACCGGACCACCTCGCGGGCGGGGGGGGGGGGGGGGGCGCCCCCCCCCCCCCCCCCCGCC
>NZ_JBEXKC010000155.1:0-8552 GCF_040609475.1 Streptomyces sp. NPDC004667
CCCAGGCCGGGGGCGGGGGGGGGCGCGCCCGCCGCCGGAGCGTGACGAAACACGGTCCCGGTCCCGTCACGAAATCCCCCGTGCCCGCCCGCGGGGCGGGGCGGTGTCGCCGCCGAGGGCCGCCGTCTCAGAGGCCTTCGATCTCCAGCCGGACCGTTCGCCCGTCCGCGGAGCCCAGCAGGAGGGGGGACCTCGGCATCTCGTACGCCCTCGTCCCGTCCGGAGAGGACATGGTCGCGCTCCAGGCCGGAAAGACGAGGGTGAGGCGCGTCCGGAGGTAGACGTGGCGGTCGAAGAGCCAGGCCTGCGCGGGGCCACCGCTCACTCGGAGCGCCGCGGCCCGCCGGGGGACCACTCCCTCCAGGACGTTCATCAGCGTGACGTGTTGGGCCATCCGCGAAGCCTACGTCCGGAGCCGGCCGGCGGCTACGGTCTTTCGAAGGCCTGGAGCACGCCGCCGATCGAGAAGCACAACGCGCCGGTGAGCGTGCCCCAGTTGGCGATGTCGGTGTTGATCAGGCTTCCTGTGGCGGGCCGGGTGAAGGCGGCCAGTGCGGAGACCATGAAGAGCACCGACCCGAACTGGTTCACCGCGACGACCCACCAGCCGAGGCTGCGCGAGCGCAGGCACGGCCGGGCCCGGTGGCAGATCTCCACGAACGCCAGGTGCCCCGAGGCCAGGAACAGCAGGCATCCGATCACGTCGGGCGTCCAGATCAGCCGGTTGGTCTGCTGGACGGTGAGTCCCTGCAGGAAGGAGTCCAACAGGTTGACGCCGAACACGAGCGTCCCGACGAAGAGCACGAAGGCGCTCAGCCAGGCCACGCGCATCGGTTCGTACCCCCACCACCTCCAGCGGGCCGTGACCAGTGGCCCGCCCCCGTGGGTGTGCCGGGGCGCGTTCAGTACCTGCAGGAGCGAGGTGTAGCCGCCGGTGTTGAAGAACAGGCCGCCCGCGAAGTAGATCGAGGCGCTCTCCAGCGGGTCCCCCGATCCGAACTGGGCCACGGCGGCGCCGAGGGCGAAGAGCGCTCCGCCGATGACGAACGCACCCGAGGCGACGGCGTTGAGCCTGCGCAGACGGCCGACGGCTTCGGCGTCGGCCGCCGGGGACAGGGTGAGCGAGTCTCCCGGGCCACGGACCGACAGTGCCCCGCGCCTGCGCGCGACCCGCGACTCCCACACCACCGTTCCCCCTTCGGGGCGGTGCCAGGTGAGCCGGGTGGTGAAGGGTCCCGCGCCCTCGGCGCGTTGATCGGGCTGTCCCACGGCGCGAGCGTAGCCCTCCGGGCGGCCGCCGGCGGAGCAGGCCCGCCGTGCCGCGCCGAGGTCGGGCCCGGTGCGCTCCGGCCCGTCGACCGCGTCGGCCGGGGCGCGGGCGGCCGCGGGTCAGAGGCTGCGGGCGGTGATGTCGCCGTAGGAGGTGGTCGCCCGGACGTCGAGGACGGCGTCGGCGCCGTCGGCGTTGCCGAGGGAGTTGTGGATGCGGCCGTAGGCGGTGCCGGCGTCGAGGGTGGCGGAGGTTCCACGGGCGGCGCCGACGGTGATGTCGCCGTGCTCGGTGCGCAGTTCGACGGTGCCGCGGCGGGCCTCGACGATGTGGAGGTGGCCCTTCTGGGTGCTGATCCGGGCGGGGCCGGTGAGGCGGCCGACGGTGATGTCGCCGGCCTGGACGGTGAGGCTGGTGTGCGCGCTCTCGTCGAGTTCGACGGTGGCCTGGGCGCCTTCGAAGGTCACGTCGCCGAGGCGTCCGACGGCGCGGAGTTCGGCGGCGGCGGCCTTCGCCTCGACGTGGGAGCCGGCGGGGAGCTGGATGGTCAGCTCGATGGATCCGGAGTTGCCGAGGATCCGGTTGTCGGCCTCGGCGGCCCCGATGCGCAGGACTCCGTCGGCGTAGTCGACCGTGGTCCGCTCGGCGGCCTTCACGTCGCGGCTCTTGGAGCCGTCGGCGGGCCGGACCTCGACGGTGGTGTCGGCCCGGTCGGCGGCGACGAGCCGGATGCGTCCCGCGGGGATGTCGAGGACGACGGAGACCGGGGCGGTGGTGTCGAACTTCTGCATGATGCTTTCCTTCACCTCGTTGTTTCTGATGATGGAAAGCTACGTTGCGTTCATAGAGTTGGCAACATATCCGTTGCGCACTGATCGCATTTTCGCAGGTAGATAGCGGGAAATCGTTGCAACGGCCCTGAGTTTAATGCAACGTCAGCGACCTGAAGCGTTGCAATGGATTGAGAGTGAACGCCATGGCCCCCCGCGGCTCGACGGCTGCGGGGACGGACCCGACGTGTGGTGGATCTATTGCGCAGGCTGGAGGATCGCCACCAGACGCCGCGCGGCGTCGGGGGACATCAGGATCTCGTGGATGCGGGCGGAGTGGCGGGCGACCTCCTGCGCGCGGGGGAACATGGCCCGCTCGTAGTGGTGCGCGGCCGTGTCGGGGGCGTGCGGGTCGGCGGCGAGGGCGAGGCCCAGTTCGGCTCCGTCGAGCAGGGCCGCGTTGGCGCCCTCGCCGGACGGCGGCATCAGGTGGGCGGCGTCGCCCAGGAGGGTGACGCCCGGTACGTGGTCCCAGGTCAGCCCGACCGGCAGGGTGGACAGGGAGCGGACCGTGAGCGTCTGGTCGCACGCGTCGATCAGGTCGGTGAACTCCGGCGCCCAGTCGGCGAACTGCTCCCGCAGCCGGGGCCGGGCGCGGGTTGGGTCGTCGAACGGGATGCCGCAGGTGGCGGGCCAGTCCTCGGGGCCCTGGAAGGTCAGGTAGACGCGCAGCCGGCCGTCGCCGTTGAGCTGGGCGGACAGCGAGCGGCCCGGGCCGAAGGCCCAGTAGTTGCCGCGTCCCACCCGGGCGCCGAGGTCGGGCCGGGCGCGGACGAGGTCGGGGACGCCCAGTTCCACGACATGGGCGCCGAGCGGGGTCGGCCGGGCGTCGGTGACGAGGGGGCGCACGCGGGAATGGGCGCCGTCGGCCCCGACGAGCAGGGCGCATTCGGCGGTCCGGCCGCCGGAGAAGTGCAGGCGGTAGCGGCCCCCGGGCAGCGGCTCGGCCCGCTCCAGGGCGTGGTCCCAGGCGACGGCGCCGGGGGGCAGCGAGCCGAGGAGGGTCGCGCGCAGGTCCGCGCGGTCGACCTCGGGGCGGTCCAGCGGGGCGTCGTCGGGGGTGTCCTGCCGCAGCAGGACCGTCCCGGTGTGGTCGAGCAGGCGGTGGTCCTGGCCCTCGCGCCGGGCCATGGTCAGGAACTCCGCCTCCAGTCCGGCCTCGCGCAGCGCTCGCTGGCCGGTGTCGGCGTGCAGATCGAGCATGCCGCCCTGGGTGCGGGCGGTCGGCGACGCGTCGCGCTCGTAGACGACGGCCTCGACGCCGTGCAGGTGGAGGACGCGGGCCAGGAGCAGGCCGCCGGGCCCGGCTCCGATGATGGCGATGCGTGACATGGGTGTGCCCCCTCGGTCGGGATCGGATTCGATTTCGATACGCCGTATTGCGACGGTACACCGTATCGGCGAGATATCGATACACTGTATCGACACAGGGGGTCGGAGGACCCGAGGAGAGGCAGGGGAGCCCGTGCTCATCTGGGAACGGCCCGAGCCGGCCGCACGGTCGTCGCTCAGCCCGCTGAGCCGCGACCGCATCGTGCGGGCCGCGATCGGCCTGGCCGACGGCGACGGACTGCCGGCGGTCTCGCTGCGCAAGGTCGCCGCCGCGCTGGACGCCGGCCCCATGCGGCTCTACCGCTACGTGGACACCAAGGAGGAGCTCCTCGACCTGATGGTCGACGCGGTGTACGCGGAGATCCCCCTGCCCGAACCCGAGGAGGCGGGCGAGGGGGACGGGGCGGACTGGGAGGCGCGCGTACAGAACCTCGCCCATGGCCTGCGCGGCGCGGCACTGCGCCACGAGTGGTTCGCCGACCTCCTCGGCGGCCGCCCGCAGTTCGGCCCCGCGGCCCTCGGTTACCTGGAGGCGATCCTGGCCGCCCTGCGCCGCGCCCCGGGCATCGCCGAGGACGACCCGAACGCCCTGATGCGCGCCCTGCAGGCGGTGAACGGCTACGTACTCGGCGCGGTCCGCCACGAGATCGTCGAACTGCGCGTGGAACGCGAGAGCGGCCAGACGGAACGCCAGTGGCAGGCCGCCTCCGGCCCCTACCTGCGGCGCCTCATCGCCACCGGCCGGTACCCCTCCCTCGCCCACCTCGTGACCCGTGGCGCGGACCAGGAGCCCGCCGCGATGTTCGCCGCCGGCCTGGACGTCATCCTGACCGGCCTGGCGGCTCCGGTCTAGCAGCTGTTGCGGAAGTCGACCGCGCAGTGGCGCTTGAGCCGGTTGCGGACGCGGTTCGCAGGGATCCGGCTCACTCATCGCCTTGATGCCACGTCTGGGCGTGAGACCAGGCTGCGGCCCGCACCTGGCAGGTGCGGGCCGCAGCGGGTTTGCAGGTTCAGGGACCCCTGCCGTCCGAGCTTGTGGTGTTCGCCATCACCTCACGCGTCGTGGGGACCTTGGTGAGGCCAGCCCTTGGGCGGACGGTGCCGCGACTGGATCGTCACGGTCACCGGCTCACTGCGAACCGTCACGCCGTGCGCATCCCTGGCAACGGCGACGAAGGTGTGCTTGCCGTTGGAGCCCGCAACGCGAGCCTTGCACGCCCACTTGCCGCGGGCGTCCACTCTCGCCGCGCAGACGACCTGCCTGCCCTCCACGACAGTGATCCGGGTGCCCGGCACGCCGGTTCCGGTGAAGGACACCGTGCACCCCGGGTGCTCCGCACGCTCCGTGCCGTACGGCCAGCTCCGCTGACAGTCGCTGATGGTGCTGCCGTTCGCGGGAGTCGTGATGACCGGGCCCTGGGGTGCGGTGGCGTTGATCGTGACCGAAACCGCACTGCCATCAGTCCGATTGCCCGCCACATCCGTCGCCGTCGGAACAACCGTGTGCCGGCCATCACCCAAGGCAACCGACGGAGTACAACTCCACTGACCACCCGCACCCACAACCGCCGAACACACCGTCACACCAGACTCCGACAACGTCACAGTGTCCCCAGCACCACCAGTCCCCGAAAACACCGGCGTAGCGTCAGCCAACACGCTGCCGTCAGCGGGCGACGTGATCACCGGAGTCGTGACCGGGGCCACGAGCGTGGTGGTGGTGAACTGGTTGTTCGCAGCGTTGGGGTCCCGGTCGTTTCCTGTCACCGAGGCGGTGTTGGCGATCGACGTGACGCCGCTGGCGGCGGCGGTGCCGGTCAGGGAGATCGTGTTGCTGGAGCCGTTGGCCAGGGCTCCCGCGGTGCACGACAGCCTGCCTCCCGTGACCGAACACCCGGGGGTGGTCGTCGCGGCGTTCTCCAGGCCGGGCGGGATGGCGTCGGTGACCGTGTAGCCGGACGAGGCGTCCGGCCCGTCGTTCGTCACGGTCAGGGAGTACGAGATCGCGCCGCCCGGGACCACGCGCGTCGGCCCGGTCTTCGTCATCCTCAGGTCGACGTCCGAGGCGAAGCACGAGGTCGCGTCCAGGTTCGCGAACCCGGTGGGTGAAGCCTGCGTGGACAGCAGGGTGAAGGTGGGGGTGGCCGATGCGGGGTCCACGACCTGGACGCGGTACAGGTTGCCGGCGTTGGAGACGAACCCGAGATCACCGTTGCCGTAGGTGAACATGCCCCCGTAGTTGGGAGCGGTGGGGAGCGTGCCGGAGAAGTTGGTCGTCGTCCCCGTGGCCGGATCGATCCGGACGATGGCCCCACCGGGTTCCGCACCCCAGAAGAACCCGTTCGCGAAGGTGAGGTCCGAGACCCGCACCGTCTGGGAGACGTTGAGGGTCTGGGTGAGTGTGGCGGTGGCCACGTCGATCCGGTAGATCGCCGGCCTGCCGGCCTGGGTCACCCAATAGTTGCCGCTGCCGTCGAACCCACCTACGGCGTACGGGGCCGTCTGCGCGGGCAGGCCGGCGATCGCGCCGAGGGTGACGGTCGATCCGTCGGGGTTGATCTCGATCAGGTTCTGCGTCGACCCCTGCAACCCGTACATGATTTTGGTCGACGGGTCGATGCCGATCGCGTTGTAGAGCGGTTGGGGCGAACCCACCGGGGAGAAGGTGACCGTGCCCGCCCCCGGGGCACCGGTGTAGAGCTGGACGGTGCTCGGTCCGCTGACGACCATGATCTGGCCGTTGCACGGCCACGGTGTCTGCCGTGCCCGTTGGGCGGCACTTGCGGGGCCCTCGGCAGCGGACGATGCGGCCCCGGCTCGCGCCGGGGACTGGATCGGCACTGCCTGCGCCAGGGCCGGGGCGTACGTCATGGCTACGGCGATGGCCAGCACCGCCACCGTTCGCCAACGCTTTGGATCTACTCGGATTGCACTCACCTCGATGGGGGCTCACTGCTGACGGCCCTGCCCTCAGCGCCTCAACACCGCGGTGCGAGAGCGAGGCCGACCCATCCGAGCACGTGAGCGACCTTCAGCCCCGGTGCATCGTGAACCGTCCCACGAAGATCACCACCGCGCAGTAGCCGGAAGCACCGATCGGCCTACTCCAGCACAGGCACATGCCGGCCCAACCAGGATCACCGCGGGTGTCGCGCCAGGTGTCCGCGCCAGTGGCCGAGGGAGTGCCCGTCACGGCCCGACGTAGACGCAGCGGGGGTCGCTCCAGTCATCGCAGGGACGGCCTTCCGGCACCAGAGCGGCCAGACCCCAGATGCCGGCCGCTACGGCCAGCACCAACAGGATCGCCACCACACGCCTCCATCCGGTGTCCCACTGCCCCAGCAGGAAAGCCGACGCCGGGAGCCAGAAGGATATGGAGACGATCACCGCGAGGAAGATGCCGACGCCTGTCATTCCCCACAGGTGCCCGCCGCGCGGGCCGGGGAACCGGCTTCGCCGCCTGCGCCTCGCCGCGCGGGACGGACCGGACGTCGTGGATCGGCCGGTCAGTTCGTCGACTGCTCGACGAGGGCGGCGATGCGGGTCTCCACCTCGGGCGTCACCTCGGTCAGGGCGAAGGCCGCCGGCCACATGGGGCCGTCGTCCAGCTTCGCGGGGTCGCTGAACCCGAGGGTGGCGTGACGTGCCTTGGACTTCTCGGCGCCGCGCGCTCCTCCCCGCACCGTGGGAGCCCCGCCCTGGTGGCGGCGGCGAGGCGGCGGTAGGTGTCGGGGGACATGCCGACCAGTTCGGTGAAGCGGGTGCCGAAGGTGCCCGCGGAGGTGCAGCCGACGGCGGAGCGGACCTCGGTGACGCCGAGGTCGCCGTGGCGCAGCAGCGCCGTTGCGCGTTCGACCCGGCGGGCCATGAGGTAGGCGTACGGGGACCGGCCGTACGCGAGCCGGAACTGGCGGCCGAGGTGCCCGGCGGGGAGGTCCGCGTCGCGGGCGAGGGCCTCGACGTCCAGCGGCCGCGCGTACTCCCGGTCGATCCGGTCGCGTACGCGGCGCAGCCGGGCGAGGTCGTTCAGGCGCTGCGCCGCGATGCGGGCACGGCCCCATGCGGGGTGGCACACGAGAGGACTCCTGTCGTCGGGGGCCGTACGGCTCAGCGCAGTTGCTGGATGCGGATCAGGTTGCCCGCGGGGTCGCGGAAGGCGCAGTCGCGGATGCCGTAGGGCTGCTCGGTCGGCTCCTGGACGACCTCGGCGTCGCAGGCCTGGACCTTGTCGAAGACGGCGTCGAGGTCCGGGGTGGCCAGGAGGATCCAGCCGTAGGTGCCCTTGGCCATCATCTCGGCGATGGTGCGGCGCTCGTCCTCGGTGATCCCGGGGTCGGCGGCGGGCGGCGCGAGGAGGATGGACGTGTCGGGCTGCCCCTTGGGGCCGACGGTGATCCAGCGCATCCTGCCCTGTCCGACGTCGCTGCGGACCTCGAAGCCGAGGGCGTCGCGGTAGAAGGCGAGCGAGGCGTCCGGGTCGTCGTGGGGGAGGGCGCTGGTGTGGATGGTGAGGTTCATGACGTCAGGCTAGGGGTGGTCGGGCGGCCCGTGCTTCTCGATTCCTGACCGGTCGTGACACGGGCCGCCGGCGGCCCCGGCCGACCGGGGTCAGGCGGGGCGGGTGGCCTTGCCGTCCAGCCAGAGGGTGTCCGAGGCGTCGCGGTGGACGCCGGTGCTTCCGACGTGCTTGGCGTCGATCTTCGGGCCGTTCTTGATGACGTGGACCAGCGCCATGCCGTGGCCGCGGCCCAGGCCGTAGTCCTCCTTGAGCCAGGCGAGGACCGTTCCCGCCTTGGTGGACGGGTCGTCGTAGCCGCGCTCGTGGGCGAGGGCGACGAAGGCGCGGGGCGTGAGGCCCGTCTTGGTCTCGATGGTGTCGAGGTAGGCCTGGAACGACATGGGGACTCCCTTGGGGCGGACGGACGTTACGGAGTGTGGACCGGGGCCGGGAGCGAAACTCATCGGTCGGTGGGCGATGGATTTTCGGCGGTACCTAGGGTGGGGGGAAGGCGGCTCGACGGAGCGCCGGTGGGGGGCGGGAACGTGGTGGTGCGTGGGCGGAAGGCGCTGGTGTGCGCGGTCGCGGCCGTGGCGGTCGGCGCCACGGTGGTGGGGACCCT